>JBAVWM010000247.1:0-8812 GCA_049697815.1 Methanoregula sp.
CAGGAGAAGAAACTCAAGGTCACGGCCAAGGACGTCCCGCGGAATACTCTTGCCGGGAGTATTGTAGAGTTTTCCGAAAATTCCGACCCGGTTCTTGTTTTGTCTATCCGTTCTGCCGATGATGATATCAAGACAATGAAGATAGTTTTTGTCCAGAATGGCATGGACCGCTCACCCGAGATCGATGAGTGGCTTGCTCTCCTCCACGAAGGAGATGAGCAGCCTGCCCGGCCATCACGCCATGTCGCAGACAAACCGGCAGAACCGGAACCGGAGCAGGCACCTGCCCTGCCAAAGACTCCTGTGAAAAGCCAGGAACTGAAGCCGACAAAAAAACCGGTCAAGGATCTCGAAAAGCAGCCGCCGGTAAAACGGCTGATCTCCTTCACCAAGGCTCCTGAAAAGGAAATCCTTCCCGAGGTTCAGCCAGGCCCTCCTCCACGGCGTACCCAGATCCGTCATGTGACGGAATCCCCAAAAAAGGCTCCTGTTGTCGCTGATCATGAACGCGAGGTACCCCAGGTACCTCGTGACAACGTCCCTCCCATAAAAAAACCGGAAGTCCAGTCGGCCATGAAGGTTGCCATGAAAAGCGCCTTGAAACCCCTGGTACAATCTGCTGTCCGGCCGGTAAAAAGGAATGTATCAGACCATGGAACGCGGCGCCCGGTTGTAGAACCCGAAGTGAGGGAAAGTGAAGAAACGCCCCGCAAGCTAAAAATTCATGAACATGTGCCTGCACCACCAGTCTATGAAGAGCCGGTCCACGAAGAGCCTGCGGAAGTTCCCCATTTCTGTCATAACTGCGGAAAGAAGATTCCGCTGGAGGCAAACTTCTGCCCCGGGTGCGGGACACGGCTGGGACAGAACCGTACCCTGACCAATACCCGGTACCCCCCGGCTTCCCGTGAGAAAAGATCGTTACCTGCAGATACGGTGATTCCCGAACGGAGGCCGGCATCCCCGCCCCGGACGGAAGCACTGGATGAGGATGAGATTGAGGATGAAAAGCCGCAACCTACCAAGCCCCCGGTGAAGAAGGCCCCCAAGGGAAGCGAGATGACAATCCTCCATAAATTCCTCCGAAGATAAATCCTTTCTTTTCTGCTGTAATGCGGGCAACTCCATTTTCATATCCGGCAGGTAGCACTAAAATATCCCAGACTCCTGTGACAGGTATCACAGGTTTTCCGGGTCTGCCAGTTCATTTCTGGAATTACTATGGGTAATAACATGGCGCCAATTATTGTTGAATGAGAAATGTTATATGAACACCAGTCTTTTGTATAATAACGAAGTGTCACGAGGAACTAGAGTGAAGAGAAATATCCATATTGAAGCATTGAACCAGATTCCCCTTGAAAAACAGCGGAATGAACTTGTCGAGCGCAAGTGTCTCGGTCATCCCGACAGCATGGCCGACGGGATTGCCGAATCGATCAGCCAGGCGCTCTGCAGGACCTATCTTGACGAGTTCGGTGTTGTCCTCCACCACAACACTGACCAGGGTGAGGTCGTTGCCGGTGAATCCAGCCCGAAGTTCGGTGGCGGCCGGATGATCCGTCCCATCTTCATCCTCATCGACGGGAGGGCAACGAAGCAGTTCAAAGGGGTCACGATCCCCACGGATGCCGTTGCCGTTGAGGCCACAACATCGTATATCCACAAGATCCTTCCAGATCTCAAGATTAACCGTGACCTGATGATCGACTGCCGGCTCGGGACCGGCTCAACCGACCTGCGGGACGTCTTCAAGCCCTCGAACGGCAGGGTGCCCCGCTCGAACGACACCTCGTTTGGTGTCGGGCATGCCCCCTTCTCGGAAGTCGAGACCATCATCCTGAACTCGGCAGACTTTATCGACACGAAACTCCGGAAAAAGTACCCCGCCATCGGCCAGGACATCAAGATCATGGGGCTCCGGGACCGCGATACCATCACCCTCACGGTTGCCTGTGCCATCGTTGACCGCCACTGTGCGAATATCCGGGAATACCAGGAGTACATGGGAATCCTGAAAGAGCAGATAACCGCGGTTGCAAAGAAGAGTACCAAGCGCAAGGTCGTTGTCCATGTCAATACTGCTGATGATATCCGGAAGAAGAGCGTCTTCTTAACCGTCACCGGTACATCAGCCGAGATGGGTGATGACGGCTCTGTCGGTCGTGGCAACCGCTGTAACGGGCTTATCACACCCAACCGCCCGATGAGCATGGAAGCAACGAGCGGCAAGAACCCGATCAACCATATCGGCAAGATGTACAACCTCCTTTCTACCCAGATCGCACAGGACTGTGTAAGGAAGGTTGACGGGATCGAGGAGATGTATGTCCGGCTCCTCTCCCAGATCGGGAAGCCGATCGACCAGCCCCTGGTGGCAAGTGTCCAGGTATTGCCAGGTTCCGGTGTGAAACTGAAGGACATCAACGATGAGATCTACGGGATTGTCGACCACCAGCTGGCAAACGTCACCAGTATCACCGAAAAGGTCATTGCCGGCAAACTCAAGACATTCTGATAAGAAAAATGCCCCCTGCAAAAAAAACGGGAAAAAAAGCCCGTGACACAGCTCCTTTTTCTGATATTGTACGGCTCGCTATTCCCAACAAAGGACGGATTGCCGCCCCGATCATCGACCTGGTCGAGAAAAGCGGCCTCCACCTCGCAGAAACGGGCGAACAGCGCCGCCTGATCACAAAGACCCTCGACCCCCATGTCGAGATCCTCTTTGCCCGCCCTGTCGATATTCCGGAATATGTTGCAACCGGGGCTGCTGATCTCGGGATTACCGGCCACGATATGGTGGTCGAGCGCGGATCCGAGGTAGAGGAACTGCTGGACCTCCAGTCCGGCAGGGCAAAGCTCGTGCTTGCTGTACGTGAGGACTCAATAATAACGCAGGTAAAGCAGCTTGCCGGCCTCACGATAGCTACCGAGTTCCCCGCCATAACCCGGGCCTATTTCAAGAAACATAATGTTGATGTCGATATCGTCCTTGTCGGAGGAGCCTGCGAAGCAACGCCGTACCTTGGGATCGCTGATGCAATCATCGATCTGTCCAGTTCGGGAACCACGCTCAGGACCAACCGCCTTCGGGTGATCGATGAGGTTCTGGTAACGTCAACCCATCTGATCGCAAACCGCGAATCCCTCCGGGCTAAAAAAGAGAAGATTGATGAGATTCGTCTCGCCCTCGAGAGCGTGATCCGTGCCCGGGGCCAGTGCTACCTGATGATGAATGTTAAACGGGCATCCCTTGATGAGGTACGGCATGTGCTGCCGGGGCTCTCGGGACCAACGGTCATGGACGTTGCTTCATCCGAGGGTCTCGTTGCTGTCCACGCAGTGGTAAACGAGGAACGGGTGTATATGCTCATTAACCAGCTGAAGCGTGCGGGGGCAAAAGATATCCTGGTCATGGCCATCCAACGGATGATCCGCTGATCCTTATGAAAATCTTCCCTGCTGTTGATATCCTCAATGGACGATGCGTCCAGCTGGTGCAGGGAAAACGGGAGAGTGCAACAGCCTATGGTGACCCGCTTTCCTGTGCCACCCGCTGGCTGAACGAGGGCGCAACCGCCCTCCACGTTGTGAACCTCGATGGGGCGTTTGGCAGCTCGTCAGGGAATGCCGGGCTCATCGCGGATCTGATCAAAAAGACCGGTGTAGAGATCGAGCTTGGCGGGGGTATCCGGTCCGTTGAAGACGCCCGGCACTGGCTGGAGACTGGCGTGGACCGGGTCATCATCTCGACCCTTGCTACGCAGGACCCGGAATGTATCCGCACGCTTGCCCGGGAATTCGGCAGCGATCGGGTGATGCCCGGTGTTGATGCCAAAGGCGGGCAGATTGCCGTGCACGGGTGGCAGGAGACCGCCGGCGATTACTTGGACTGGGCAGCGAGGTTCGAAAAACTGGGCGCCGGCTCACTCCTGTACACCAACGTGGACGTTGAAGGATTGCAGCAGGGTGTCCGGTTCGAACCGGTGAAGCGCCTGATCGATCATGTAGGTATCCCGGTGGTAGTTGCCGGCGGGGTCTCATCAGGTTTGGACGTGGCAGGGCTCCGGGATGCCGGGGCATATGGCGCCGTTCTCGGGTCAGCCCTGTACAGCGGGAAGATCACCCTGAGAGATGCATTGGAGGAATGCCGATGAGAATTGTTGACGTTAAACGGGAAACAAACGAGACGAAGATCTTCGTGAAACTGAACCCCGACGGGGCTGGTAACGTTACGGTTGAGAGCGGCGTACCGTTCTTTGACCACATGCTCACCGCCATGGCAAAGCATGGCGGGTTTGACCTGAGCTGCACCGCGAAAGGCGACCTGCAGGTGGATTGCCACCACACGATCGAGGATATCGGGATCGTTCTGGGAGATGCGGTAAAGCAGGTGATGGGCGATGGCAGAGGTATACAGAGGTTTGCTCACGCGATCATCCCGATGGATGAATCCATTGCCACCGTGGTACTGGACTGTGGCGGGAGAGGATACCTTGTCTTCACCGGCACGTTCGGCAACAAGGCTGTCGGGACCGTCCCCTCGGACATCTTCGAGCATTTCTTCTATTCCCTGTGCACCCGTGCCGGTATAACTGCCCATATCGCCTTTACCGGGAAGAACGACCACCACCAGTGTGAAGCGATGTTCAAGGCATTCGGGATAGCTCTTGGGGAAGCGCTCTCCCTTTCCGGGAAAAAAGGTGTCCCGAGCACAAAGGGAAAGTTCTGAGGCTTGAAGAAACCTTTGTTGATATCGTCATAACTTCACCGGCTCAGAATAGTATGATGATGACACCCTCTCTCCCTCAGAGGGGGAGGCAGCCCAAGGGGTGCACCCCGTGATTTTTTTTTAAATTTCGGTTTTTCACAACATTTCCCCTTACGTTCTGGAGCGACTATGGTAACAGTGCCCCGTCTCCTCCACGTGAGGGGGAACGGTGGTGGGGGTGGGGCGGTGTACTTTGGCTTCCGCTCCGAACCGACAATACCAGGAAGATATCGTCAGAAAAATTCAGGATTTTTGGGTACCCCCGGGCCCCGGTTTCCCAAAGTACACCGCCCGACCCCCCGTTCCCTTTCTGGATTTTGTGCCGGAAATTCGCTATTTTTACGAGAGAAAATGAGCAATGATCTGAACAAATATAGGGGAGGGGGTCGGATGGGATAAAAGTGATCCAACGGGCTGGTGCAGCGGGTACCGGCCTGCTCCCGATATAAGCCGTCAGGTATTTTACGGGCCGTAAAGCTACTCCCATGCAGGATATTTCTCTTTGCGTCTGATAATCTGTCGTTCCATTGCAGGGATATTTTATCGGGTTGTTCCTCTTGTATCAGAAGACAAGAGGGTTTAAGGAACCCCTTTCCTTCAATGACCGTTTAAATCCGTCAATTTCGGTTTGGCAGGGTTTTTATCGAAAGGGAACATTGAACTATGGAGAGGGAATGGGGATTTCCATCAAACCAGGTACCATCGAGACTATTCTCGTCATCCTTTTAGAGATAGGTTTTATCGGGCTGGCTGTTCATGCGAGGAATACCAATGATATCCCCAGGATGTATATTGCAATAGGGTCATTTTTTATTCCGTTGATTCCCTATGCTGTTGAGAGGTTGGCAAGGATCTCGTTCCCGGTTGGCATAAAATTCATGATACCACTCGCCCTTTTCATACACACGGCGGGGGGGATCATGGATTGGTACTGGTCACCGGTGTTTCCGTTGTATGACAAGTTAGCCCATTTTGTTTCCGGCATTGCAGTAGGTCTGGTTATCCTTGTTTTCTTTCTATTCCTCGACAAATATGGTGTCAGGTTCAAACGATCAACAGTCCTGATAGGAATCTTCCTTATTGTGGCAATCCTCGGGGGATTTTGGAAGATAGGGGAGGTATATATTGATATTACCCGCAACGCCATGTTCGATGAGGGCCTCCCCGACCTGATCGGCGATGATATTTGTCATACCCTCGGGTCAATTGCAGCAGTAATTGTGTCTTGGTTGTATTTTCTCACTATTCCCGAAGGTAAAGGCCTGTCTTTCCTTTTAAGGAAAAATAAACCGGGTAACCCAGATTAAGAAATCAGGGTGTAAAACAAGTGCCACTTTTTTCCGGAAGAAAACAGACAGCAGCCTGCCACGAATCATTCAGGGTTTTCCAAACCTCAGGAGTACGTAAAAGGGAATGACATTGATTAGTATTGCAATAACCGTAAGGAATATCAGGAATCTTGTATCCCGACTAATTAATGCCATGTGCTCTCATATCACTGTACATCGTATAGTATTTAAGGAGTGAAGAATGCACCGGGATAGGAAAATTCCCTCTTCATTCCTTATTCAAAATGGATGAAAAGTGATTACATGTCCCCAAAAAATAAGATCATTTTCACGGTTATTGTCGTAACTGCCATTCTGGTGGTCTTTTTTCAGACCGTTTACCGGGATTTCTACCAGACTTTTCCCTGGTCGGTGCATGCATATCATACCGTCAAATATCCTGCAAGCCTTGCATTTATCAGTCCCGACAGCCAGAGCATCCTGATGATTGTTTCGGCAGCTGTGATTATTCTCATCCTCCTGGCCTGTTATCCAAAAGATAAAAAATCGCACGAAAGAGTATGACGGTTCCAGCACCGAAATTTTCCATTTTTTTAATAAACATTTTAATGTCCAGCCAGAAGTATGGGTAACCGGCGACGCCTGAACCTGAACAAGGATTCAATCTTCAGGCATGCAGAAAATTTCCAATAATACGATCAGACCCGTTTTTTTAAGAAAAGCAGCCGGAAAATGCGGTTTTTGAACGGAAGATGAAAAAGAGTCGATCTTATGGCTTTGCAGCCAGATCAACGTCCTCTTTCTTGATCGTCTTTCTGCCCGCGTGCTCGGCAAGCTTGTTGGCTTCCTTGGTCAGCTGGGCGATATATTTCTCAGCCTTGACGACGAGTGCTTCTGCGGCATCGCTTCCCACTCTTTCGGCTCCATTCTTCTTTGCAATCCTTACAACTGCGGCGATTGGTAAATCTGCCATGTTTCTTACCTCAAAAAGAAAGTCAATGGGTGGCTATAAATACTTTCCGGGAAAAATGCCCAATTTACCCAGCAATACGATATCGGAACGCATGCTGCAAAGCAAGCGCAAATCGGAGTCCAGAATTTCGCAGAATATTTCTTAATCCTTTTAAATCGTTTTTTTGGATTAAAAAAGGATATTCAGGGGTTTAAATTTATTCTAACAAAGATGCTGCGAGCAATAGCGCATTGGCATAATTTGGTGAGGCGCGCGAACTATCCACGAAAATTCTGCTGATATTTACCACAGGCGCGCCATGCCCGTACCCCCCTCCAAGAAAGGTGAGCGTACGGAAGACCAGGTTGCCGGAAATTCCGTCCGGTGCGATAATAAGCCCGCAGGTTTCAACTGCATCCTCTATCAGGATCTCACAGTGGGTGGCGTCCCCCAGCCGGGCAACGAGCTCTGCCTCTGCCATGCTGGCATCCACCTGCGGGTGCCGCCCGATATCCCCCAGCCTGCCTCCGGAAAGGATGCCGGTTTTTTCCGGAAGACCGAATTTTTTTGCAATAATCCGGCCTTTCTGTATCAGTTCAAGTTTTTCCGCAACCGTCCACCCTTCATCGACACCGACCGGTGTGAGCAGGAATTTTTTCCCGTATACTGTTTCGAGGAGGGCAATCCGCTCAAGGTGATCGACACCCATTGCCTTTTTTAGCGCTTTCAGCGTAGAATTGGACGGGAGCGTTCCCCGTACGGCCGCGTCTATCTTCCCGCTCACAAGATCATCGACCAGCGCCTGTTCCGGATGGGGATGTTCGGAAAAATGCACGTTCTTTTGAGCGGTTTTTATGTCAGCAACACCGGGGCAGCAGTAACAGATCGTCTCAAACGGCCCGCTGACGCTGTTGGCGCTCGCGATCACTTTGCCTGGTTCTTTGGCTATCCCGATGCCGATGCGTTTTAACGCCCCTGGCATGAAATATCCTCTTGTTCAATGTGCAGGATCCCGTTTCCGATAAAATCGAAGACCTGGGTATCTTTTCCCTGGTAATGGATCCGCAGCTCCCTTGTGCCATTCACCGTCCCGATCTCTTTTGCGGTCATGCCAACACCGGCAAAGAGCCCGATGAGCTCGGCAACGTGCTCTTTTTTTGCCGTCATGACAAAACCCATCCCCGGGTACATCCGCACCCACAGCTCGAAGGTCATGTTGTTCTTTTCAAGGTCCGGCTTTGGGATCCGGGCAAGGTCGATATCAGCCCCTTTCCCGCTCACCTCTAAGAGCATCCCGATGGTTCCGATAATACCCGGGTTACTGATGTCTTTTCCCGCGGTGACGAGATGCTTTTTTGCGATCTCTTCCATAATGGCGATCTGTGCCCTGACCTCGGCAGCGGACTTCATGGTCACCGAGTCCCAGTTGAGTGCACACGATGGGTGGACGCGTCCGTTCAGGTCGATTGCCGCAACAACGCTGTCCCCCTCCTGTGCCGTGTGGCTGTAGATGATCGAGTCGAGCCGGGCAAAACCGAGAATCGATACGTCGATCACGCTATAGGGAGCATCCGGGTGCAGGTGTCCTCCTACAATCGGGACGCCGAACTGCGCCGATGCGTCGTGCATTCCCTTCACGACCTGTTCCTGGAGCGTGGTTTTGGCAATGGAAAAGATATCCACCATGGCAAGCGGGTGCCCGCCCATGGCTGCAATGTCGTGGATATTGACAAGCACCGAGCAGTATCCGGCCCAGTACGGGTCTGCATCCATCAGCTTGCTCCAGATGCCATCCGC
>JBAVWM010000248.1:0-1806 GCA_049697815.1 Methanoregula sp.
GTGTATGGTTGCACCACCAGTAAATTCCATTTCAACCTGGTTATCCATAACCTCGCGAAATGTTGCAAACGCCTTCACATGGACCTTCATTGCATCTCTGGTTATTTTTTTTAGTCCTGTTATATAAGACCCAGTTCCTTGCGTTTTTCAGGTGTCGGAGTTCCTTCTTTATCCCAGCCCCGCAACGTGTAATACTCATCGAGCATCTCATCCCGTCTCCACACCTGCCCCGTGGGTGCGCCTTCCTTGAGGGGTTCATTCAGGAGACGTGCCGGCAGAGTGTCGTCCTTGCGGCCGAACCCGCGTTTTATATTGTAGAGTTTCTGAAGGTTCCAGATCCGTTCGCCGACCTTCAGGAGTTCAGCGGTGTCGATCTTCATCCCTGTAGTTGCAGAAAGGAGATCCGCATAATCCTCTGCACTCAATGCAAATGAGGTAAAAAGGCACATGCCCGATGCATCGATGGCCGCAGTCAGGTCCTGGAAGGTCTTGACCCACTGCGGTTTTCCCTTGGTCACGTACGGATCGAGTTTCTCGGGAGCGCCGAGCACTTCGGGTGAGATCATGTACCCGTACACGTGGTCGCCGCCCCGGACCGATGTGGCAGTCGCGAGCCCGTATCCCTGGATTCCCCGTGGATCGTAGGCAGGCAGTTCCTGCTTTTTGGAGCTCATGGAGCATTCGGGATGCCCGTATTTCGTGGCGAACCTGAAGGAGCCCTCTGCAAGTTCATTGCCGATATCTTCACGTTTCGCGATCTGCTCAACCAGTTTCAGCATCCCTTTCGCATCACCGAACCGGATCGGGTGCTTGACATAGCCTTTCTCCGCCATCTCCATCAGGCAGGCAATAGTTGCCGGTGCCGAGATTGCATCGAGCCCGTACTCGTTGCAGATGTTGTTCGCTCTCACTACTGCCTTGAGATCATCAATTCCGCAGTCCGGCCCGAATGCCCAGTCAGGTTCGTACTCCGGGCCTTCCCCGGACTCGCCATCGAATTCATGGACACGGCCGCACTGCACGATGCAGGCGTAGCATCCCTTGGGTTTCTTGAGGATAGTTTTTGCTATTGTTTCACCGGAGACGTTCTCTGCATTTGCAAAATGGGCAGTCTGGAAGTTCCGGGTCGGCAAAACGTAATTCTCGTTGATGATGTTGATGAGTACAGCGGTACCGTAATTGTGCAGCGCCTTTTCGATCCCGTTATCCTCAATCTTCTTACGCACGCGGTCCTTGACGATATTGAGCTTTTCTTCATCCGCTGCCTTGATGGGCAGGTCTCCCCGGGCTGCAATGGCTTTCAGGTTCTTTGAACCCATGACAGCGCCGACCCCCCCACGCCCGGCAGCCCGTGCTTTCTCGTTGATGATGCAGGCGAACAAAACGAGTTTTTCTCCAGAAGGCCCTATACAGGAGACTCGGACGCTCTTATCGTTCAGTTCGTCCGTGATCGCGTCGGTGGTCTGCCCGGTCGTTTTACCCCAGAGCTGTGTGGCATCCCGGAGTTCTGCCTTACCATTGTCCAGCAGGAGGTACGCTGGTTTTTTCGCTTTGCCGGTCACCACGACCGCATCGAACCCCGCCTTCTTCATCTTCCAGCCAAAGACACCGCCGCTGTTGGCGCTCATCGCGAGCCCGGTAAGTGGTGAGATCGTCGAAACCTCATACCGGCTTCCCAGCGGGATGCCAGTGCCGGTCAGCGGGCCGGCTGCATATACGAGAACATTTTTCTCGCCTAGCGGATCGACCTTCGAATCGACCATGTCGGTCAGAAGCCGGATGCCAAACCACCGCCCTCCGATATAC
>JBAVWM010000249.1:0-2895 GCA_049697815.1 Methanoregula sp.
CTGCGACCGGCTCCGATATCATGTTCAACTGGAACGATGTGGTCGCGGCATCGCGGTTCCAGACCAAGATGTGGAACATCACAAAGTTCGCCCTGATGCAGCTCGAAAAAGGCGGGTTTGATGACAATGAACCGGTCACCGCACTCGCTGACCGCTGGCTCCTGGTCCGGCTCTCGGATACCGTGGAGCAGGTCGGTGCCGCAATGGAGGCATACCAGTTCGATGTCGCACTCAAGGCCATCCGCGAATTCGCGTGGGACGTGCTTGCCGACAACTACATCGAACTTGTCAAAGGGCGCCTCTACCAGCAGGACGCTTCGCGCAGGAGCGCCTGCCTCGTGCTCCGTACAGCGTTCGATGCACTCTGCCGGATGCTGGCCCCGTTCACTCCCTATTTTGCCGAGGAATGTTACTCGTACCTCAGAGGCGAGAGTGTCCACAGGCAGCCATGGGTCACCTTTACCTATGATGACGAGGCCGCACGGCAGGAAGGAGACCTGCTCGTGCAGATCGTTGCCGGAATCCGGAAATACAAGCACGATGCCGGTCTCGCCCTGAATGCACCGCTTGGTAAAGTGACCATCTACGCGCCCCATACCGTCAATGACGAAGGCGATACCGGCCGCACGCTCAATGCGGAGGTCCAATGGAGGACGGACGTGGCAAAACTCGACCGCGTCATCAGCGATGTCGAGTTCAACCGCTCTGTTATCGGCCCGACTTTCCGCAAACAGGCGCAGGCATTTATGACTGCCGTAAAAGCGCTTTCCCCGGCCGAGCTGGAGAAGCCCCCGGAAACAATTATGCTCGACGGCGTCAAGACCGCAATTCCGGAGAACGCATTCACGCCCAAGTTCTCGTACATGGAAGAGGGTGCGAAAGTGGACGTGATCACGATTGGGGATGTTATTGTGACCGTTGCGAAGAAGTGAGATCCCCGGTCTTTTCTTTTCCCGGGGATATTGCTGAAGCCCGGAATGAATTTCCGGATTTTCCGGAAATCTTTTTCAAAACCGGACACAATAATTTTTAAAATTTTTCCGGTTCTTCCGGATTTTTTTTTAAAACCGGGTTCAGACATTTTTTCCGGAAAATTTTTATGGATTTTTCCGGAAAATTTTTTAAAAAAAAAAAGGGTACCGGTTATTACATTTGCTCTCTTCAGGAAAACTCGTTTTCAAGGGATTATCATTTCCAACGCAGACAGCAGGTTGCCTGAAACCTGGCGGGATAGTAATCTCGGATGAGAGGATTATCACCCCCCTTGAAAACCCCGTGGGAATTCTGGTACATCGGAGCCCGCTCCGGGCCCGGTTGTACCTCTTTTCCCCCGACCCCTGGATCTGGGAGGTCATAATTCGGAAAAACGCGGAACAGAACCCAGAACAATTAGCCTGACACCGGCGGGAATTCATAAGGTAATATTTAGCGATGTTACAGCGGCCGAACGCGGGAGAGGATGTGGTTTGGGATGTTGCGGGTAATGGAGGGGGGTTTCCGGACTAAGATTGTGAAGCATACTATCCCTGTGATCCCTGCCGCCGACCCCGGCAGGGTGCTCCCCGCGAGTGGCCTCAGTACGGTTCCACGTATGCGAATACGGTAATCCTCCCCGCCGTGACTCGAAGAACCAGATGGCCCTTCTCAAATGTCTTTGCTGCGGAATTCAATACCCCAATATGACCATGAGGCAAGCCCCGAAATCATCCTGTACACCCGCCATCTTTAATACCTATAGGTGCATAGTAGTATCACTATGCAGGCCGCGACCTCTATTTATATCCGGGAGGATCTCAAGGATCAGCTGACCTCCCTGAAACGCCACCCGAAAGAATCCTATAACGATGTCATCGAACGCCTGCTCGATCTTGCTGTCGATGATGAGCTCCTGAGTGAAGAATCCCTCCGGGGGCTGGAGGAGTCGCTCCAGGATATCCGGCAGAATCGCCTTATTTCCGAAAAGGAGATCATGAAGAAGTACGGGGCTGAATGAGCCTGTACGAGATCCAGTATACGCGGCGGGCTGACCGTGATCTGGGAAAGCTTCCTGCGGCAACCGCCCGGGAAGTAATCCGCAAGATTCACAAAATCCGGGCAGAACCGTACCGGTTCATTAAAAAGATCCAGGGATCAGATCCCGGCCACCCGATATATTCCCTCAGGGTCCGGCGTGAGATACGAGCGTTTCTTTCCCTTCATGACGACGTTTTAATCATTCATGTTCTCGAAGTGGAACAGCGAAAAACTGCATACCGAGATTTCTGATCACAGCGATCAAGAATATTTTTCAACTACGATTCGATCTCCGGAAAAAATTTGAATCGCCTTGGTTTTTGCGCCGGAAAATTTTCAATCGCGATCCGATCAAACAGCCGAGATGCTCACTCCAAAAAACGGAAAAAGATGTGTAAGTACGATAACCTGCAATCAGCATCTTCACTACCAACCAGGTTTCGCAATCAAAAATTTTTCAGCAGGGTCAGCGAAAAAAACCGGATAAAAACAGAAAAACCGGCCGGAAAAAAAGATCATTTTTTTCGGGATTTCCGCTTCTTCTTCCCTTCCGCCCACTCAACCCGGATCGCATCCGCCACGAACTGAGCAACCGTCGCGGAAGGAAGCATCGCATCCACGATCACGAACCGGGACGGTTCCGCTTTCGCGTACGAGAGATAATTATTCTGTACCTTCTCAAGCGTCTCGCGCTTCTCAAAGTGTTCTCTCTGATTATTTGGTTTCAGACGAGTCAGGGCATCGTTTATGGGAATGACGCAGAGGAATGTGCGATCCGGGATAATCGTCCAGCCATTGTGCATGGCCCGCAGCCACGTTTCCGGGTCAGGGATTATCCCCTGCAGGGTAACGGACTGGTACGCGTACCTGCTGTCGCTGTAC
>JBAVWM010000250.1:0-3073 GCA_049697815.1 Methanoregula sp.
CCATACGCCTCTGATGAGCGGCTCGAACTTCATTCACGGGATTGTTCTTGTCGGGGCAATGGCAGCACTCGGCCTTGCAACAACACCTGTCGAACAGGTCATAGGTTTTGTCGCAGTCATCCTCGGCGCGGCGAACGTGACCGGCGGTTACGTTGTCACGGAGCGGATCCTCCAGATGTTCGACCGCAGAGGGAAGAAGCCCGGAAAGGAGGTGTAGGATGGCTGAACTCTCCTGGCTGATCGACCCGATCTACATCGTCACAATCTTCTTCTTCATTGTCGGCATGCAGCGGATGAGCCACCCGCTCACCGCCCGGAGCGGGATTGTCTGGGCCGGCGCCGCGATGCTGATCGCAACGCTCGTTACGTTCTTTACACCAAACCTCACCAATCTCACCCTGATCGCGATAGCAATCGTAATTGGAGGGGGGTTCGGCTACATCGCGGCAAAACGTGTTGCGATGACCGAGATGCCCCAGATGATTGCGCTCTACAATGGCATGGGTGGTGGCGCTGCGGCCGGGATCTCAGCAGTCGCGCTCCTCGGCACAACCACTGCCATCACAGGTTCCCTCGCTGTCGTTGGCGGACTCATCGGAGCCGTTTCTTTCACGGGGAGCATCATTGCGTTCCTGAAACTCCAGGGCTGGATGCGGCCGCGGCCGATCACCTTCCCCGGCCAGCAAATCGCCAACATGGTGGCCCTGGTTCTTGCCATCGTTTTTGGGGTGCTCGTCATAGCACAGCCGGCCTGGATCCCGTTCTCCGTTTCCCTGTATCTCCCGCTGTTCTTCATCCTCTCACTCGGGTTCGGGATCCTGATGACACTCCCTATAGGCGGGGCCGACATGCCCGTAGTAATCTCGATGTACAACGCCTTCACCGGGCTCGCCGTTGCGCTTGACGGATTCTCGTTTGCGACCCCCAACTATGCGATGGTCGTCGCGGGTATCATTGTCGGCGCCGCAGGAACGCTTCTCACGCTCAATATGGCGCGGGCGATGAATCGCTCGCTCACGAACGTCTTCTTTGGTGCATTCGGCGCAACGGATGAGAAAGGGTTGGAGATAATGGGCAGCATGAAGTCGATCGAAATCGACGATGTTGCGGTACTGCTCGCATATGCGGACAAGGTGATCATCGCTCCCGGCTACGGAATGGCGGTTGCCCAGGCCCAGCAGAAGGTCAAGGAGCTGACCGACCTGCTCGAAAGCAAGAGTGTTCAGGTGAAGTTCGCAATCCACCCGGTTGCCGGGCGTATGCCCGGGCACATGAATGTCCTCCTTGCCGAGGCCGGGGTCTCCTACGACCGCTTATTCGACCGGGATGAAATAAACCCGGAGTTTCCAAGTACCGATGTCGTCCTTGTTATAGGGGCAAACGACACTGTCAACCCGGCGGCGCACAGGCAGGGCAGTCCGCTCTTCGGCATGCCGATTCTCGATGTCGAACAGGCAAAGAATGTCATTGTCCTTAAGCGGGGGCAGGGAAAAGGTTTTGCCGGAATCGAGAACGACCTGTTCTACCGGGACAATACACGGATGCTCTACGGCGATGCGCAGGAAACTGTCGGGAAGCTTGTGCAGGCTGCCAAGAAGTTCTAGAGATCACGATTTTCCTTGGTATTTGTACGGTAAAACGTGCTTGCGGGGGAATCACTCCCAAGCTGATGGAAGTATACATCCGTTCCTTTTTTCTGGTAAACGTTCTCCTGCAGAAAGACTGACAATGGTAATTCTCTCTTACCATAATGGGTTACAGGAATTGTCTGCCATTGATATTTCCCGCGCTGCCGGTTCCGAAAGATAAAAGGAGAAAAAATATCAGGTTGTAATTGTTTATTCTGGTTATATGCGGTTCTGTACTTCCTGTGGAAAAGAAATAGATCCCGGTAAAAAATTCTGTGAGTATTGTGGAACGCCCGTTGAACAACCTGCAGCTGCACCGGCTATGCCCGCCACTCCCCCTGCTGTGCCTGCTGTCCCTGTCCCACCACCGACAGTCCCGGTGAAACCATCCGGAGGGTCGGGAAAAACCATGGTTATCGCAGGAATCATTGTCGTACTTGTAATAGTTGCTGGCATCTATTTTATCGGCCTGCCTATGATCAGTGGAACCAGGGGGATCGGTTCGAATCTTCAGCAGAATACTGCCCTCCGGACCCAGGTTTCGGATCTATCCCCCCCCACACGCGCTGCGGTATCAACCAACATGCCCATGACCCCAGGAATTCCCGCAGCCAGCCAGACCTATGAAGAGAAATATACAGAAACGTATAACCAGGTGTACTCGGTTGACCGCCCTTTTGTGGGCGGGCAGAAAGAGGTTTTTACCCATAGCACTGCTGTACCACCACTCTATATCAAGTTTAATATAACACCAAAAATGTTTTATGGTGAGAAAACCGTCGATATCGGACTTTCCTCTGAACGGGTTGTAAACACTTCATACACCAGCCCCAGTGCATGGTTCAAAGTGAGTGTGTATGATGCCGGTAACGGGGGGCTCGTTGAAGAGCAGGGATTTAACAAGGCATACGGTATTACGACAAAACAGGAATTCATGGTCCGGGCACCCGGGAACTACCGGGTTGAGATGTCTGGAAATGATGTAATCGCCGAAGTCCGGATCCTGACCGGAAAATCGTAATAATCTTTTGGGTGCGGCTGGCATGATCCTCATGATACTTGCGGGTGTCCTTGTTGTCTGGAGCGGAATATCTTCGGCAATGAACGTCCTCACTGAACTGGTACCCCTGCTCGGGTGCGGTTTCACGCTCGGGCTGGTGTACGGTCTCGTTAAACTCGCCGTATCGCTGCCGCTCCTCTTCTGGTACGCGTATAGACATCGTTTTTAATTGCAGGATCGATCAGATGGGTATTATCTGATCAAAGGCTACATTTTTACACCATGGCACGCGAGACCGGGCCTGGCAAGCCGGGCGGGAAAGATTCAGGTGAGCGTCTCACACCGGTCATGCGCCAGTACCAGGAACTGAAGGCGAAGCACCCCGATACCATCCTCTTCTTCCGGATCGGGGATTTTTACGAGACCTTCAACAGCGATGCCGAGC
>JBAVWM010000251.1:0-10962 GCA_049697815.1 Methanoregula sp.
GGTGCAGGCAATATCCCGTTCTCAAAAATTGTTGATGGCAACTGATCAGATTCAGGAGCGGTTCAGGTCTTTTCTTCTGATCTGGTCCGTTTTTTAACGGATATGGAATCCTTCCCTCCCTGATCAACCCGGATGTCGTCCTTATCAGCACCATCCCTTTCCGAGGCCTTTTTCTTTGGCCCGAGTTCTGTGTGCAGGAGCGTTGAATCCCGTGCCTGTGGCAGGGTAGGTTTCCGGATCCCCTTTCCTTCAAAAATCTCATCCCTTGCCCGGAAGACCCGGTCCCTGATCTCCACGCTCATCCCGTCATCATCGGGTAAGGAAACGGACTCCTTGGGATGTGCTCCGCCGGTTTTTTCCCCTTCAGCAGAAGGATTCGTTTTCTCCAGCGGTACTTCGGCAATCTTCCGTTTTCCGATTATTATTGTCCGCTTCTCTCCGGACATCGCACCGGACTCATTGTCTTGCACCGGGATCTGGTTTTCTGTAACCGTCCGGTTCTGATGAGAACTTCGGTGTATGACGTGTATTTCCTGGGGAGCATGCTGGCTTTTTTCAGCATTCGAAGGGATGTTCTGGGTGGTTTGGCCCATCGCAACTGACCGCTGCCGGCGCAACTCCCTCTCGATTCTCTGTCGTTCAGTCTCCTTGGGGCGCGGGATCTCCTCATCAGGATGCCGGACCGGTGCTTCCGCTAAAGAGTGAGCAGAAATCCCTTTTTTATGACCTGAACTCGGGCTTCCGTGCGCGGGCAGGGGGTGCAAAGAAGGGTGATAGGCCTGATCCCTCTCTGGATGGGAAACGATGACACGGCGCCGTGAGGATACCAGTGCATCCGGTTTCCTGCTGTCCTCATCCTTAGACACGGGCTCGGGCACCGGTACAGACCTTTGCGGCGAAGCCTGACGAGGGGCTTCAAAGGTGACAGGTGGTGCCTGCTCTTCCACTTCAGCCTCCACCTCTTCTTTTTGCTGGACTACCGGTTCCCTTGTCGGGATGAAGGTGTCGTATCCCTTGAGTACATCACGCGCAGGGGTTTTTTTGCCGGTATCCTCAGCATGCCCCCTCCGCATTGGAAGGGTGATCATGTCGTCCCTCATGTTCTTTTGGTCTTTTTCTACTAATCCATCGGATGACTTATCCGGATCGACCCGTTTTTTTGGTTTGGATTGTGACCGGATCTCCTTGAGTTCGGTGATACGGGGAATATTCTCAAGCCCGGAGAGCATGACGATAATGGCAACGTTTTTTGTATTCACGATCGGGTAATCGCCGGACCGTGTCTCGAGTCCTGCAATACTCCTGTCAATCCATTTCCTGACAATCATGAATCCTTGCATCGACAGTTCCTGCGATGGGCCTGCCACGAGAACCAGCGCTTTGTGGGCGCTGGTCATGTCACAGGGAGTTGATATCTCGTGGTATATCGCCTGCTTGGCAAGCTCGACAATACGGGACGCTTTTTTCTTCTGCTCCTCATCAAAAGTACCGGCAGATTTCAACCGTGACAGAAAGCGCAAGGGATCGGGGGGGAGCTTCTGGACAGCATAACCGATAGTGATAAATCCCATACCTTTCATCGTGTTGAGCACTTCACCGGAATCCAGGACAACTTCGGCGAGGTTGATGCCACCGTCAGGTCTGAACTCCCCGGCACGGAGGATGAGACCGATCCGCCGTACGATCGCTTCATTCAGATTACGGTAGGTAGCCTTGGCCGATGGGAGGGGTGTTTCACTTTTTTTCAGCCCTATCTTTTCAGCAAATCCCCTTTCTTTCTCAGGGAAGTGAGCTTTTTGCGCTTTGAGCTTTTTATGCCATGTCTCATTATCGAAGACAATGATACCATCGAGCAGTGAGGAGAGCATCTCAATATCGTCCGCGGCTTTTGCCGAGATGCGCTCCCCTTCGGCAAGACATGGAAGGGTAACAAGACCGAATATAGGCTCAACGATCGACGATCTCAGTCCTGCGATGATATGAGGGGCGACATCCACCATGCTCCCGCCAAGCCCGCAACAAAAAACAATCGCGTCATTTTCACCGGTTTCCAGGTTCTGGACCCGTGAAATGATCTCATTGATATCGATCGTTGCTGTCTGTCGTCTGGCACCTGGGGAATCGGGAATTCCGGGATCGAGAGTGGAAAAACACATGCGGGCGTTTTCAGGGAGCGCGGTGAGTTGTTTTATTGTCCCTTCGTCGACATCGATAGCCAGACCCTGCACGCATACTACTTTACTGCCTTTCCGGTCTACTGCATAGAGACTATTGACTATCCTGCAACCCGCCCCGCCGATTCCGATGGCAATTATCCGCATACAATGATCCTGTACTCTCCGGAGATGTTCCGGATGAAGGCTCTATACTACTATGTTCGGTCGGTATTCAATATCTTATAGGATAATCGTCCCCGAAGAAAAAAAATATACCCCTATACTACAAGCATGGTTTTTCGTGGACAATGAGAAGCCAAATTAGGGATTGAACGCCCGGAATCTCCTGCGTTCACCTCCGCTTGAAATAATTTTAAGGGATTTTAATCCAAAATACGGCTGAAATGGCTCATTCTGGAAGAGATTAGTGAACGCGATCAACGTAAAATGATAATTTATTTAAACGCGGGAACGATAATACTCAATGAGGTGAACAAGCCTTGACATATGGAATTGAATTTGTACCAGGAAATGTCAATGTAAAGCAAGTTGTCAACTTCTGTAAACTTGCAGAATCCAAAGACATAGATTTCGCATGGATCACAAACCACTACAACAACCGCCACTGCTACCCCACCCTCGCCGCCATCGCGCAGGCGACCACGACCCTGAAGATGGGTCCGGGTATCATGAATTCCTTTACGGACACGCCCGCCGCAATGGCATCGTTCTTCTGCACGCTGAACGAGATCTCTGATGGACGCGCAGTCCTCGGTATCGGCCCCGGTGACCTTTCAACACTCCCGAAGCTTGCAATCCAGGCAGAAAAGCCGGTTGCTCGGCTCGAGGAAGCAATAACACAGATCAGAGCTCTCTGCGCTGGTGACCAGGTGAACAAGTCAGGAAAGGTATTCTTTGACTATGATGGCGCAAAGCTGACCGGTGTCAACCTTCCGGATAAGAAGAAGGGCGTTCCAATCTATGTCGGTGCACAGGGCCCTAAGGTTCTGGAACTTGCCGGAAGAGTCGGAGACGGTGCGCTGATCAACGCATCCAACCCCAAGGACTTCGCAATCGCGATCCCGATCATCAAGGCAGCCTGCGACAAGGTAGGCAAGAAGAACTTTGATATTGGTGCATACACCGCAATGTCAATCGACTCAAGCGAGAAGAAGGCACGGAATGCAGCAAAGATCGTTGCAGCATTCATTGCAGCCGGCTCCCCGCCCGACCTCCTGACCCGCCACGGCCTCGACCTGAACAATGTTGCCAAGATCAAGGCAGCACTCGGGAAGTTCGACTTCAAGACGGTCGGAGAACTTGTCGGAGACAAGGAGATCGATGCCTTCACCATTGCAGGAACACCTGATATGGTCAAGCAGAAGTGTGAAGCCCTCACCAAGGCCGGTGTGACCCAGATCATCTTTGGTTCACCGCTTGGTCCGGACATGACCACATCTATCCGCCTGCTCGGCAAGTACGTCGTATAAGTGTCGATCCAATACCTGTCGGGGTTCGGCCGCAGAACGGCATGTTCTTCCCGGCAGATATTCTGCCTTTTAATTTTTCCTATTTTTTCCGCATATCAGATGTATCTTTTTCATGACGGTTGTGCAAATGACTATGAGGTCATGCCGGAAATAGTACGGTTGAGCAGGCATGTTTTCGGTCAGGGAAGTAATCACCAGCAGGGGCACCCTGCAGTATCGCAGAGAGCACCTCACCGGACTCAGGTGCAGGATCAGCCCCGACCGATTAAAAAGGCAGATAGACCAGTCGTTATACCTCCCTTCAAGTGCCGCCGATGGCTGCCCGTTCTGTCGTGATGCAGTATTGACCGTTACGCCTACCTTTCCCGATGGCAACCGGATCATCCATGGCGAAAGTATCACGTTTCCCAACCTGTTTCCCTTTGGAGAAGGCCATGTTGTCACCGTTCTTACCCGTGAGCATGCGGTCGCGACCTTCAGCCGCCAACAGGTTGTGGACGCGCTCCTCTCGCAGATCGAGGCACTCTCCCGGACTGACGGGTATGCCAGCATCAACTGGAACTTCCTGCCATCAGCAGGGGCAAGCCTCATACATCCCCATATGCAGGGTTTGTCGGATTCGCATCCGTCCCGTATTGTGGATATCTATATTGCTGCAAGTGAGCAGTACCGGAAAAAACAGGGAAGGAACTACTGGGATTCAGTAAGAGAGCAGGAACGCTCATCGGAACGGTATCTTTTCGGTGATGAAATTCTCTGGTCTGCGCACGCGGTACCGGTTGGTGAGCGCGAGGTTCGGGGAATACTGCCCATCTCCACGCTGGATGAGATGGAAAATTATGCGGATCTCACGGCGCGCGGTATTCTTGAGATCCTTTCGTTATACCGGGAACTGGGAACACACGCATTCAATATGTCCATCTTTTTTGATAAGAGCGGCAATGATCATGGATTCCGGGCATTCTGCTCCATGATCTCCCGTATCAATCCCAACCCCTCTTCTACGAGTGATTCCGCATTCATGGAACGGCTCCATCTTGAACCGGTAATCATGACGCTTCCCGAAGACCTCGGAAAATTCTATAAAAAAGAGAAAAATTAGGATTTCACTCGAATTTTGCAACGAGTTTCTTCTTGGCGACAAGCGTCCCGTCTTTCTTGTGGGCCTGGCGCAGAATGCTGTCCCCAGCCTTCTCAAGTTCACGGGCTTCATCACACAGCACTGCTGCGGATCTCATCATCTCGTGTGCGCTTGCAACGATCTGGATATATTTTTCCCATTCCTTGGTCATGAAGCAACCCTTGACGTTCTGGCCTGCTACAGCCATGGCGATCTCGTGGGCAGCGCGTGCTTTTGCCAGTGCGAAGGGGTTGGTGAATTCACCATCGACTGCCTTGTCGGTGGTCATGATGATCTTCGGGAGCTCGATTGCATCGCCGCTCTTGCCGGCCTTGACCTGGTCGATGACCTTGTCAAGGGCAACCTGCATCTTGCGGAATGCACCGGTGAGTGCAAGGACTTTGACGAGGTTTCCGTTGTAGTCGGACATCTCGACTGGGTCGAGGAACTCGCGGCGTGCACCGATCATGGAGTCTGCCTTCATAATGATGTACCCGAACTTGCTTGCCTTGACTCCTTCCCATTCCTTCTTCGTGGTCACATCGTCAGTGATGATGACAACCGGGATACCTGCTGCAGCAAGCTGTTCGCGGGCACCGGTCGGTCCGGGGAGAACCCCGTTGGGCGAGACCACGATACAGAAATCCGGTTTATATGCCTTCAGGTTAGAGACCACACGGTCAACATCTGCCGGCTCGAGTTTCGTGCCGCTGGTTGCCATGAATGTCTGCATGTCTTCACGATCAGCTCTCTCATCGAGGAGCAGCTCAGCCATCACACCACTTGCGATGTTGCCGAGTTTTGCAACGCCTACTTTAACTACCATTTGATATCACCTAAATTTTTTTTTGCACGTTAATATGACCCGGAGTTCATATAAACATTTTGGATTGTCTTTCCTCGCCGGAAAAACATTTAAAATTCCCCTATTTTTCCTGTCATTAAACTAGGAAAACCGGTAACCCGATCCCCTTCATAGTGCTCATGCAGAGTTAACGAAAAGTGTTTAAGTTCGTATATAAAACAGGATAGTATGAAGGATGGGTTGCTCACCGATCGCCAGATGGAAGTGCTCCGCTACCGCAAACAGGGGCTGACCCAGCAGCAGATCGCAGATATCATCTCTACATCCAAGGCAAATGTCTGCACCATAGAAAAGAGTGCCATGGAAAATATCCGGCGGGCAAAAGAGACACTTGAGTTCCTCTATACTCTCGACGCGACACACCTCTGCATAATCCCCAACGGTACCGATCTGTTCGATGTTCCGTCTATTATTTTCGGTGAAGCTGAGAAGATCAATATCAAGGTCAAGTATGACACAATCTCCTTAATCAACCGCATCCGGGAATCGCGCCCCCAGTGCTGCAAGGCCCGCTGCATCTGCGAAGATGTCCACGTGTATATCACCGATGCGGGCGAATTGTATTTCGGCTGATGTGGTATAGCGCTGCAATATTCTTGGGATTCTCCCGGGCCTGCTTCCCTGCGGGTAGCATATATTTATATCCTTTTTTATTCAATACTAGAGGAAGCCGATATGAGGTTACCCTTTGTAGTATCCCGGATGTTTTCTGCATCCGGCTACCAGCATACGGCGCTACCGAATCTCCAGACACAGGATTGACGGTGGTGCCGTGGGTAATCCTCGATTGGTGCCCCCTCCTTAGGGAGGGCTGAACCGAGAAGGAGTTGTGATCCGTCACAACGGGCTGACAGAGTAGGATCTGACCAGGACGCATGGGTGGACGTTCGTGCAACGAGCCCTCTCCATCTGTTAAAGCAGGTGGATGCTCCAAAAGTCAGGAACTTCTTTCGCGAGACAGGAACGCTGGTGCACACCAGTAGGGCGATAAGAAAAGCTCAATCGTGCATCTCCAGAAACGGGGGAATATCCACCGCGATCCACTGCCCCAAAACCTCCAGGGGTTTTTCCCGGGCATATCGTGATCACGGGCATACACCATCCGTTCCCGCGTGTTGGCTTAACCGGAAGCGAAGCTATCACACAATCCTCGGAATAATCTTACAAAACGTGTCGCATTGAGAATAACCTACACGCAAAAAGGATTGATTTACACATGCCAAAAATCAACAGACCACGCCGAGGCTCTCTTGCATTCAGCCCGAGAAAGCGTGCAAAGAGCCCAATCCCGAAGTACCAATCGTGGCCAGTCTATGAGGGCGCACCGATCCTGCAGGGATTTGCAGGATACAAAGTGGGTATGACGCATGTTATCATGGTGGACGACCACAAGAGCAGTCCTACAGAGGGCAAAGAGATCATGGTGCCCGTTACTGTGATTGAAGTCCCCTCCATGAAAGTCGCAGCCATCCGTGCCTATTCAAAAGATACCTATGGCAAACATGCATTCACCGAAGTCTGGGCAGACCAGCTTGACACGGTGCTCGGCCGCCGCATCACCCTCCCCAGGGAGTATGATGGTGAGACGGCAAAGAAAAAGCTGAATGATGCAATTGCAGCTGGAATTATTGCAGAGATCTATGCGGTTACCTACACGCAGCCTGCTGCACTCTCAGGGGTTCCCAAAAAAGTTCCCGATCTCATGGAGATCAAGGTTGGCGGAGCAGACATCAAAAAACAGGCGGATTTCGCCTTCGGGCTCCTCGGAAAGGAAGTGACCCTCAACAACGTTGTCCAGACCGGTGCCTATGCGGATATCACCGCTATCACCACTGGCAAGGGAACCCAGGGTGCCGTGAAGCGGTGGGGTATTGCGCTGCGTAAGCGTAAGCACTCCGTTGGCGGCAAGGAACGCCATATCGGTACCCTCGGACCCTGGAACCCGCACCACGTCCGGTGGCAGGTCCCTCAAATTGGTCAGATGGGATTCCAGCAGCGCACCGAGTTCAACAAGCGTGTCCTGAAATTTTCCGAGAACGCAAGCGAGATCACACCAGCAGGAGGGTTCCTCCACTACGGTGTTCTCAAGAATCCGTATGTGCTGATCAAAGGCTCCATTCCCGGCCCGGTAAAGCGGCTGATCCGTATCCGCCCGGCAATGCGCCAGGGAGAACATGTCGTCAGGATGCCGGCAATCCAGTTCGTGAGCGTCCAGAGCAAGCAGGGATGATCAGCAGATGAAAGCACAGGTTAAATCACTGGATGGCGGGGTTTCCAAGAGTATCGATCTTCCGGAAATTTTCTCGGAAGAGTACCGCCCCGATCTGATTAAGAAAGCAGTCATGGCACTGCAGAGCACCAGAAGGCAGCCGCACGGAACCGACCCGTTTGCCGGTATCCGTTCGTCTGCAGTAGGCTGGGGAAGCGGTCGCGGGACATCCCACGTGCCCCGCATCAAGAACGGTTCCCGCGCAGCCAAGGTTCCGCAGGCGAAAGGCGGGCGTGAGGCACACCCCCCGAAAGTGGCAAAAATCCTGGTGAAAGAGATCAACCAGAAGGAAAAGCAGAAGGCATTCCGCTCCGCAGTTGCTGCGAGCATCTCTGCGGAACTCATCCGCGGCCGTGGCCACACCTTTGACGGTGCCGTCCCGCTGATCTTCGAGGACAAGTTCGAGACCCTTGCCCGCACGCAGGACGTCATTTCAGTTCTCACAACGCTCGGTGTCTACAATGATATCGAACGGGCAAAGGAGAGCAGGAAAGTCCGTGCTGGAAGGGGCAAGATGCGTGGCCGCAGGTTTAAGCAGAGGAAGAGCCTCCTGATTGTCACTGCGGAAAAACCGCTGGCTGCAGCACGCAATCTATCCGGTGTTGACGCGGTCACCGTTGACCAGCTGAATGTCGAGCATCTCGCACCGGGGATGCTTGCCGGGCGGTTGACTGTCTGGACTGAAAGTGCACTGATACGCCTGGAGGGAAGGTAAATGACCCTTAAATTTCCGTTTGTTACGGAAAAAGCAATGGTCCTCCTGGAGAACCAGAGTAAACTCCAGTTCCTTGTAACCCGTGAGGCAAGCAAGGACGATATCAAGCGTGATATCGAGAAAGCGTTCGGCCAGAAGGTCAGGAGCGTTCGTACGCTTATGAACACGCACGGCCAGAAGAAGGCAACCGTGAGCTTTGAGAACAACAAGGCCGCCGAGGAAATCCTCAGTCGGCTCGGTATAATGTAGGTGGGGAACATGGGACATCGAATCACAACACAAGCCCGTGGCAAGGGAGGCCCGACATACCGCGCACCATCCCACCGGTACAAGGCTGAACTGAAACACATTGGTGACGATACGCAGAAGATCATCGGAACCGTTATAGATATCGAACACGACCCGGCACGCAATGCACCGATTGCCCTTGTCAAGCTCGATAACGGGGAAAAAGTCTACATGCTGGTCACCGAAGGACTCGGGATTGGCGAGTCGGTCCTCTGGGGCTCTGCTGGGGAAGTCAAGAACGGCAACACCCTCACGCTCCAGAACATCCCGACCGGTACCTACATCTGCAACATTGAAGCACGTCCAAACGATGGTGGCAAGTTTGTCCGCTCATCAGGAGTGCAGGCCGTTGTTATTGACAAGTCCGAAGACCGTGTCGGTATCCGGATGCCCAGCGGCAAGACAAAATGGTTCAATGCACGCTGCCGTGCAACCATCGGCATTGTTGCCGGTGGCGGCCGCGTCGAGAAGCCGTTCGTGAAAGCAGGCAACAAGTACCATAAGATGCAGAACACCGCATCCAACTGGCCCCGCGTCCGTGGTGTCGCGATGAATGTCATCGACCACCCGTTCGGTGGCGGCGGCCATCAGCACACGGGTCGCCCGAAAACCATTGCCCGGGGTACTTCTCCAGGCAGGACGGTTGGATCTGTGGCTGCACGCAGGACCGGTAAGAGCAGGAAGTGATGGGTATGGCAGCACCTAAAAAGACACAAAAGAGAATGCCAAGACGGCGTGAGGAGTTCACCTATCGCGGCTACAAGATTGACGAGCTCAAGGCGATGGGGATTTCCGAACTCCTTCCCCTCATGCCGGCCCGTCCCCGCCGCAAGATCGTTCGCGGGTTCTCCCGCGGTGAAGAAACATTACTCGCAAAGGTCCGTGAAGGCGATGAGAAGATCAGGACTCACCTGCGCGAAATGATCGTTATGCCGCTCATGGTAGGCAGGACAATCGAGATTTACAATGGCAAGGAATTTGTCAAGGTCGAGTTCCAGCCGGAGTCGGTCTTCCACTACCTTGGCGAGTTTGCACTAACCAGAAAGAGGGTTTCTCACGGTAGTGCCGGTATCGGTGCAACGAGAGGCAGCAAGTACGTTCCGCTGAAGTGATGAATCATGGCAAGAACTGATTATTCACAGAAAGTCAAGGGTGACACTATTGCAAAAGCAAAGGCCAACGAGCTGAACATGTCGCCCAAGCATTCGATCGAGATTGCCACGTTCATCCGGCACCAGCGCGTGAACGATGCAATTGCATACCTGAATGAAGTGGTTAAGCTGAAGAAGGCGATCCCGTTCCGGCGTTTCAACCGAAATGTTGCGCACAAGCGCGGCCTCCCCGGGAACTGGGATGCGGGAAGGTATCCGGTCAAGGCTTCAAAGGCATACATACGGATCCTCGAATCCGTCAAGAAGAATGCCGAGTATCTTGGTCTTGATGCAGAGAACCTCGAGATAATCCATGCATCGGCAAACCGTGGGCGTGCCCAGAAGGCGTTCTTTCCCCGCGCAATGGGACGTGCGACCCCCAAGGTCCGTGAATCCGTAAATGTCGAAGTCGTAGTCCGTGAGGTGGCGTAAATGGCAGTTGAGAGAAAATTTATCACGGAAGGGGTCAGGAAAGCCCGCGTCGAGAAGTACCTCTCCAAGGAACTGAAACGGGCAGGTTACGGCGGTATGGATATCGCCAGAACGCCGCTTGGGACCCAGGTGACAATCTTTGCCGAGAAACCCGGTATCGTGATTGGAAAGGGCGGTAAGCTGGTCCACCAGCTTACCCTGGACCTTGCCCAGAACTACGGTGTCGAATCACCCCAGATCGAGGTTCAGCAGGTCACCAATCCCAGCTTCAACGCCCAGATTATGGCAGAGCGGCTGGCAAACGCCCTTGAGCGCGGCTGGTATTTCCGCAAGGCAGGGTCAAGCATCATGCGCCGTGTTATGGACTCCGGTGCACTCGGCTGTGAAGTCGTTATCGCCGGGAAACTGACCGGTGCACGTGCCCGTACCCAGAAATTCTCCGAAGGATACATCAAGCACTGTGGAGAACCGAGCAA
>JBAVWM010000252.1:0-1814 GCA_049697815.1 Methanoregula sp.
ACGATCTGTTTTGACCGGGATGCTAGAGAGTTTTCCAGACCGTTTAAGTCCCCGTGGTAATCGCAGTCATTGAAATTCATCAGTTCTATCAGCTGGAGCACGAGGTCCCGGTTGCCGCGGACGTAGTGAAGAAAATCATCGATCTCGTTGTCGTTGATCCCCTTGAGCACTACCATGTTCAGCTTGACCGGTGTCAGGCCGGTAGCAAGGGCCGCATCAATCCCGTCCAGCACATCGGAAAGCCGGTCCGTGCCGGCAATCCGTTTATAGGTCGCCGGATCAAGGCTGTCGATGCTCACATTCACCCTCCGGAGGCCGGCCTGTTTGAGATCGGCTGCAAGGCCGGCGAGGAGCGTCCCGTTGGTGGTGAGGGACGATTCCACACCGGCCGGGACCGATTTCACGATCTCGATGAGATCCGGCCGGAGCAACGGTTCGCCTCCGGTAAATTTTACGCTCCGGATCCCGAAGCCGGCAGCAACACGGAGGACTTCCGCAATCTCCGCAGCGGTCAGGGGGGCCTCCGGATCTTTTTCCCCTTCCCGGTGGCAATAGATACAGGAAAGGTTGCATTGAGGGGTCAGGCTGATCCGCAGGTTGCTGACCGGGCGGTTGAAGGAGTCCTTGAGTGTCATGCCTGGTCCGGAGCGTTAATAAAGTTCTTCGCAACGATATACAGTTCCGTGCTCCCCTTGCGGGTAGACCTGGTGATGCAGGTCTTGACGGAATAAAAATGGCACTTGCAGTGTGCGTAGAGCTGGGGGAAATCCGTTCCCTGGAAGGATTTGATCGCGAAATTCCCGCCCTGTTTCAGAACCTTGCAGGCGAACTCAAGGGCCTGTTCGTTCAGCTCGATGATCCGGGCCTGATCATAACTTTTATGACCGGAAAGTTTGGGGGCTGCATCGCACAGCACGACATTGACGACAGAAAGCTTTTCCAAAACGAGCGCAATCACTGCCGGATCATTGAGATCCCCCTCGATAGTCTCAACACCGGCAAGTTCGGCGATCGGGTTGAGATCGATCCCCAGCACCCGGGCACTCGTGAGGTTCCGCTCCACCTGGAGCCAGCTCCCGGGGGCAGCACCGAGGTCAACAATGTTGTCCGTAGGCCGGATGATGGCAAATTTTTTCTGGATCTCCATGAGTTTGTACGCCGCACGCGAACGGTATCCCTCATGCTTTGCCCGCATGGAGGTCTTGTCATATCCCCATTGTGATCCCATTATTTTTCTCGCTTTCCGGAAATGCCGGTTTAAACCCAAAACACTATAATTAAAGTATGACGATATACTGTATAAGACAGTTTGTTAAGGGGTAAGCGATGTTAAAGGCAACAATAGACGCAGACATATTCAGGGAAGCAATCGATGCGATCTCGGCTCTCATCCCTGAGTGCCGGCTTCATACGGACGAGACGGGCATTTCAACACGTGCAGTTGACACAGCAAACGTCGCAATGGTCGCTCTCACCCTCAAAAAGGAAGCATTCGATACATTCAAGGCGACCAGCAGCCAGCTCGGTATTGACTTAATGAAGATGAAGAACATCTTCGGGATGGCCGGAAAGGGTGATCTGATCAATATCGAGATGGCGGATAATGCCCAGAAGATGTCGGTCTCTGTGCATGGTTACCATTATTCCATCACGCTCCTTGACACAAACACCATACGAAAAGATCCCAACCCTCCCACCATCAACCTCCCGGGCAAGATCGTGATCAAGGGAGACGACCTGAATAATGCGATGAAAGCAGGTGCGGTGATCTCGGATAAGATCGCGCTTGGGATCAACCCGAAGGACCAGACCTT
>JBAVWM010000253.1:0-1929 GCA_049697815.1 Methanoregula sp.
GGGTATTATTACCTTCGCACATGTTCTCCGTGACCATGGAATTCTGTATAGGTTTTTGCTTATACACCTATGTATTGCGCGGGGAGTGTTCCCGCAATCAATGCAGGGAACCGGAAAAGAGGAGAGATTATTTTTTCATGATGATTTTGTGCGCCGCAATGTCCACCTTGTACCCTTTCGGGTGATCGAGCAGGTCGAGGGCATTGATCTTCATCTCAACGAGTTCCTGGTAATTGAACGACTCATACTTCTGCTCGCCTTTCTCATCCCAGAAGACGACAACGCCGTTCTCCATCTTTTTGCTGCTGACAATATCCTGCATACAGTGCGATGGGGATGAAGGGTAATGAAGGTTACGGCACGTTTCAAAAAAAAAGCCCGAAAACCGGGAACCGTTCGCTGTCAGTTCTACTCTCTGATTAAAACAAGACCTGTCGGTCCTCACTGAGAGAGAGGTGATTTTCGAAAATCAGTCAAACTCCCGGAAATGCACCAGATTCCGCCAACGGATCCGCTTGCACCGCATTACTGATATTATGCTGATCGGCATAATGCCGCTGATGCGAAAAATTTCCGGCAGCTTGTACAGCGAGCAGCAGGATAACCGGAAAAACCAAAGAAGAAAAAGTTATGGAAAAATTACCACCAGCCTGGATGGTAAGGCCAATTTCGACCCTGACGGGTATCACTTGTCATGACGGGTTTAGTAGAACCCAAAAAATCAGAGAAATACCGGTTATAATCCCGCTGCTATCGCCGATATTCCTGAAGGATATTGGATGCTTTTTTGCGGGATGGTGTGAATCGTGATAATAATACTATGGTGAAATTTTTGTTCAATTTCCTTCGCAAGAGTATCCACTGGAGGAAGGGTTCCATCACCGATGAGTCCGATATCGATTTTCGGGTCCTGGACGGTGACAGAGTAAATATGATAATCAGTAGTTCCCAGCCATTCAGTTACCATGGAAGTTGTCTCGATCTCCGTTGTTGCAACCCGGTAGACCTGGTATGAAGTAGCCCCAAGTGTGGCAATAAGGATGAGGGTAACCACCGTGATTACCTGAAATGCTCTCTTCCGTGCATCTGCGGTCATTTCCATCCGGACTGCTCTTGGTAATCCCATAAGTCCGAATACAATAACCCCGGCAACCAGAATCGCGACGAAATTAGTGAAAAACAGGAGAAATGATCCTATTGCATCAACAACACTCCCGCCGACAAGTGTTATCCCCACGACGCACAGCGGTGGTTCGAGTGAAATTGCAATAGCCACCCCCGCAAGCGAATCAGCAATTTCCTGGCGTCCGCTCGCAAAAGCTCCTGCAGCCCCGGCTGCAAGGGCGATTAAAAGGTCAAACATATTGGGATAAACGCGGGATGCGATCTGCGGGTTCTGGGCCAGGTCGATTATGTAAGGCTGCACCAGTATCGTAAGTATCATAGAAAGTACAATCACGCCAACCACCCCGAAAGCGACGGATTTTAAGGACCCTACAAGTCTGCTCGAATTGCCCATCGACACTGCGGCTGCTGATGCAACGATTGGGGTCATCAGGGGCGCGATAATCATTGCACCAATCACCGTCGCGGTTGAATCAGTGATTATACCGTATGTTGCAATGACGGTTGCAAGTGCCAGCAGGATAGCATAGTTCACGATCCTCCGGGTTCGCTTTTCCCCTTCGAAAAATAATTTTCCCTCGAATGTCTGCAAGTAATCCTGATCGAACCCACCGAGATTATATCTTTCCCTTATACTCTCAAACATCTGGAACTCCCCTAAATTTATGTTGGTCCCTGATTATAAAAAACCGAACAGAAAGGGAATACCAAAGTATAGTGCCTGCAATAGTGTCGATCTCTTTACTCAATTAGTATCAGATTTTAATTTGAGACCATGAGAATATCAGTGTGAAGAAACTACAT
>JBAVWM010000254.1:0-5958 GCA_049697815.1 Methanoregula sp.
ACCGTGCTCATCGGCACAACATTGGGGATCCCGTTTTTGGATGCTGTGGCAATGGCATAGGGTTTATTCTTCGCAAATACTTCTTTCATCTCAGTGGTTAAATTCGCCATGGTCGGTTTCACCAATCTCCCAATGGAACTCCGGAATAATATACTTTGGTGTGCCCTGGTGAGACCGGGGTTCAGTGTACCCGCGTTGCCTGGTGGATCCGGCTCGCGGCCGGCCGCAACCGGAAAGAAGCCGGACTGACCCGGGTACAGCCCCGTGATATGCCTTTCCCCGGCGTTCCCCGCGATCTTCTCCCCGATCGTTTCTCTTATCATACCTGCCGCGCAAGTAGTACGCGTGATGCTTGAGCCGCCGCTCAAAAAGATCCTCTACTGGTGTGAAGAGTGCAACGTGCCCCTGGTCGGAAAGACCTGTGCATGCAGAAAGGAGGGGAAAAAAATCGGGCTCCTCCAGCCCTATGATGTCCGCCCGGCCCTTGCGGCAGACACCACCCTCATTACGAGGCTCATAACCGAACGGTTTGGCAGCGTCCCGCTCCAGAAGATCCTCCTCCTGAACAAGACCGGCGGGACAGACCGGGCTGACCTTGTGATCATGAATGGCGTTCGGCTCGGCTGGCTGACGTTCGACCCGGTGACCCGGTCGTTCAGCCTCGATATCGCCCCCGAAGCCCTCCCGTTCCTCATCGGCCATGCAACCAAAGGTATCGTGGACCTGGACCGCGAGACCGGTATCCGGCAGGAGGGAGGCCGGGTTGGCGGGAAGCGGCTTTTACTCAGGACCCCGGTGCCTGACGGAACCGCGATCGTGAAATACCGAAAGCGATATGGTACCGGGATGGTCAGGGACGGTTCGGTGAAAGTCAAAGAGCTGATCCCGGTTGTTCCCCGCACCCTGCCTGACCCTGGTTGGGATGTCGCGGTGGAGAAGAACCGGTACCACTTGAAAAACCTCGAACGGAACGCAATCCGGGCAATAAAGCAGCACCTGTCCGACCGGCCGACAGCAAACGTCTCGTTCTCCGGGGGAAAGGACAGCACGGCGGTCCTCCACCTTGCCCGGAAGGCCGGCGTGACAAAGGCGTTCTTTATCGATACGGGCATCGAGTTTCCCGAGACCATCGCGTTCGTCCGCTCACAGGGAGTGGACGTGATCCAGAAGGCCGTGGACTTCTGGCAGGCGGCAGAGAAGGCGGGGCCCCCGGGGAAGGACCACCGCTGGTGCTGCAAGCTGCTGAAACTGCACCCGCTCAAGCTCTACCTCGCTGACGCCGGCCCCTGCGTCACGGTGCAGGGCAACCGCTGGTACGAGTCCTGGAACCGCGCCGGGCTCGACGAGACCAGCCAGAACCCGGCAAACCCCCTCCAGCTCAATATCTCGCCGATCCGGAACTGGCGGGCGCTCGAGGTGTTCCTCTACCTGTGGTGGCAGGGCCTCCGGATCAACCCGCTCTATGACAAGGGGCTCGAGCGGATCGGCTGCTATCTCTGCCCGGCAATGCTCGAGAGCGAGTACGAGGAACTCAAAACGATCCAGCCGGCCTCTGCGGAACGGTGGACAGCATTTCTTGAATCCTGGGCCGCGAAGAAGGGGTACCCGGACGCGTTCTTTACATGGGGGCTCTGGCGGTGGCGTGCCCTCCCGCCCAAGATGCGGGAGCTCTGCCGGGAGAAAGGAATCGTAATCAACGATGATTTTACGCTGAAGACCGGGCCGGCACGGCTTGGCCGGGCAATGGTTGATAAAAAAGAGGTAACACCAATGAAACCGCTCATGGAGAAGCAGGTTGGCAGGCTGAACGTGCAGCAGATACGAAAAGACTTCCCGATTCTCGGTGACATCATCTATCTTGACAATGCGGCAACGAGTTTCTCGCCGGAACCGGTCATTGCAGCCATGACCGAATTCGAGCACACCTACCGCGCCAACGTGGGGCGGGGGGTCCACCGCCTCACCCGGATCGCGAGCCAGCGCTACTGGCATGCCCACGAGAAGGTGGCGGGGTTCATCGGGGCACCGTCGGGTATCACCGTTTTTACAAAAAACACCACCGAGGCGATCAACATGGTTGCCGCCGGGCTCCCGTGGAAGGCCGGTGACCGCGTGGTCACGACCATCCTCGAGCACCACTCCAACCTCCTCCCGTGGCGGAACCTGAAGAACCAGGGTGTCGATCTTGACGTGATCGGCATGAATGCGGATTACTCCCTTGACCTGGCCGCGCTCGAAAAGGCCATCACCCCTTCCACCCGGCTCGTTGCGGTGACCCACGCCTCGAATGTCCTCGGGGTGGTCACCCCGGTGGAGGAGATCGCCCGGATCTGCCACGACCACGGCGTCCTGCTCCTGGTCGATGGCGCCCAGTCGGTCCCGCATATGCCTGTCGATATCTCCCGGATCGGCTGCGACTTTTTTGCGTTTTCCGGCCACAAGATGCTTGGCCCCACCGGTACCGGTGTCCTCTGGATGAAAAATGCGGATCTCGAACCCTTTATTCTCGGCGGGGGTATGGTAGATGCCGTGACGGAGAGCGGGTATACCGCCGCGGAGGGATACCAGAAGTACGAGGCGGGCACCCCCAACATCGCGGGAGGCATTGGTCTTGGTGCAGCGGTGGATTACCTCACGAACCTCGGCATGGACACTATCCGGGATCACGAGGAACGCCTTACCACCCGCCTGATCAACGGCTTACGGCAGGTCAGAGGAGTGCAGGTCTATGCGCCGGAACTACCCGCTGCTCGCATCGGCGTGGTCTCGTTCACCGTGGATGAGTTCCACCCGCACGAGGTGGCCCAGCAGCTGGACGAGTCAGCCGATATCCTTGTCCGCTCCGGCCACCATTGCTGCCAGCCGCTTGTGGAACGGCTCGGGCTTTCTGATGGCACGGTCCGGGCAAGCCTCGGCCTCTATAATACCGAAGAAGAGGTCGATATGCTGGTAGCGACCCTCGAAGAACTGACGCGGTAGTGCGCCGGGATGCTCTTTCCCGCTTGCGTCTCACTTCGCGTGGGATTCAGCGAGCCGAACAGCAATCTGGAGAAACGCAGATGAACCGGTCGGGTTCACACACCGGAACCATGAAAATCATTAGAGTTCCCTGAGCGAGGGTTCCCCGCCTCAGGGCTTCTCTGAGGCACGGCGGGGCAAGGAGTTTGTTTGGGATTTTTTTGGATTATTAGTTACTGATCCGCTGCGGGGCGTCCCTTCGGGGCGGCGCGGGTCATCGCAAATAATTGAGAGGGTATGCACAATCCATTAAACACATCTATTTAATTCGATTTTCAGGGGAAATCCTCTCAGAGTTCAGACGCTCTTTGGGGCTCGGCCATGCGGCGCAACCCCCGCCGCGGGGGCATTTCCCGGTTGCGATAGCGCAGTTTTACCGGTGAGGGAAAACGAAAATTTCGGTTTTCTCTCCAGCGGCACATCATAATGCGCCCCGTCCCCCAACGGGGACCGGTGGCGCAAGAAGCGGGCATCATATCCGGTGAAAAGGATTTTTTGTAGAGTTTATCAAGCCACAATTTTCTTGCAAAAACAGCGGTTTAATGATTTCCCCGTCCCCATAGTACCGCGGTATATCATAACCTCATTATGGAACCGGACCACTGCCATGAAGACAAATCCCTATGCTGATCTCTTCGCACGCGTGCGGGAGAAACGACCGCTCGTCCATCACATCACGAACTACGTCACGGTCAATGACTGCGCAAACATCACGCTCTGCGCCGGGGGTGCTCCGGTCATGGCCGATGCCCCGGAAGAAGTAGCGGAGATGGCGGCGACAGCAGGCTCGCTTGTCCTCAACATCGGGACCCCCAGCGCAGCCCAGATCGAGTCCATGATCCTGGCAGGCAGGATGGCAAACGAGCGCAGGATACCGGTCATCCTCGACCCGGTCGGGGCGGGTGCCACCCGTTTCCGGACAGATACGGTAAAACGGCTGCTCAATGAGCTCAAGGTCACTGTCCTGAAGGGAAATGCCGGGGAGATTGGCATTGTTGCAGGGATAGAGGCAACCGTGCGGGGTGTGGAATCTTTCGGGGTTCGCGGCGACCCGCTCACGATAGCCCGCACGCTTGCAACAACCCTCGGCCTTACGGTAGCCATCAGCGGGGCAAGGGATATCGTGACGGATGGGAAGCAGAGCCTGCTCGTAGAGAACGGCCACTGCCTGATGGGCAGCATCTCCGGGACCGGGTGTATGGCGTCGTCCGTGACCGGTGCGTTCTGTGCCGAATCAAAAGACCCGGTGACGGCATCCGCGGCAGCACTCGCTGCACTCGGCCTTGCCGGGGAGAGGGCTGCGGCCGGGGCGCACGGGCCGCTCTCCTTCAAGGTGGCACTGTTCGATGAGCTTGCGAACCTGACCCCGCAGGACCTTGCCGCAGGTGCACGGATCCGGACTGCCTGATCTGCCTTGTATGAACTTCGAGCTGTACGTGATTACCGATGAGACAATCGCCTGCGGGCGGTCCCATGCGGAGATCGCACGGCAGGCCCTTCGTGGCGGGGCCGATGTCATCCAGCTCCGGGACAAGGGCCGGTCCTGCACCGAGCTGGCAGGTATCGGGAGGGAGGTTGCGGCGATCATTTGGAAGGCCGGCGCGGTCCTCATCGTCAACGACCGGCTGGACGTGGCGATTGCGTGCGGTGCAGATGGCGTCCATCTTGGCCAGGATGACATGCGGGTCAGCACCGCACGGCAGCTCGCCCCTCCCGGTTTTGTCATCGGGGCCTCGGTCGGCACCGTTGAGGAAGCAAAAGAAGCGGAACAGGAGGGTGCGGACTACCTTGCCCTCAGCCCCGTCTTCTCCACGACATCGAAAGAGGATGCAGGCCCTGGTCATGGCCTTGAAGGGCTCCGGGAGGTTTGCCGTGCAGTCACCATCCCCGTGATCGCCATCGGTGGCATCAACCGGCGGAACGTGCCGGACGTGATCGCGGCCGGTGCGGACGGTATTGCCGTGATCTCGGCAGTGGTCGCAAGCCCGGACATCACGGCGGCTGCACGGGACCTGAAGGATCTTGTCCGGGAGAGCAAACGGAGCATGGGACGGTGACGGGGAGCCCGGGAATGCGTTTCGTCCTCCACGGGCATTTCGCAAAATACCACCATCTTGACCTCCGGCCCGGACACAACGGCGTGCTGAAGAGCCGGGCCGTCTCCCGGGACCTGCCGGCAAAGAGCGGCGAATGACGGCTTGCGATTGCGGTTGATGATCATGCGAGTACATCGGCTTTGCGGGTACTATCCCCGAAGGCGAGTACGGGGCCGGGGAGGGGAAGATCCGGGGTGACGGGACCTTTGTCCCGCTCGTCCGGGACGAGGACCGGATCGAGGTCGTCCTCCATGGCAGGGATCTCGCGGGGAAGTACAATCTCATCCGTTTCCGGAACGGCGGAGAGAACGCGTGGCTCATCGTGAAGAGCCGGGCCGTCTGAGGGGGCTCATTTTTTATCACCGATTGTCCCGCCCGTTCTATCCGCAACCGGGATCCGGATGAATAAATAAGGGATATAAATAAGGGATGATTTGTACCGGTACCATGAGAAAAATCCGAATACAGGAAACATCGAAGACAAACTCCTGATAAGGGCTCATTGAATATCGGTATATTCCGTGATCTGACCTGGTAATCTGGTTATTATACGAGCGACAACCATTCCTTTCTTTGAAGAATGAATACTTTTTCTCAGCGTACAAGAATATTTGAAATTGCAAAAATTGCACTTATCGCCATAGTAGGGATATTAGTAATTCCCCTCGTTATAGGCTTATATAATCAGAATACCCCGGGTGAGATATTCGGAATGGTAGTCTCCATCTTTATCCTCCAGCCCCTGGCTGTTGCCGTCGGACTCGGGCTTGGTATACACCCCGTTCCGGTAATGTTCATCATGATATCATTCGGAATTTCACTGATTTTGGTAGTGCCCCGTATC
>JBAVWM010000255.1:0-1727 GCA_049697815.1 Methanoregula sp.
GGTTCCATTTTGTGTCAGGCCCACCGGAAACTATCTGGATAGTCGAAGCTTCCGGGAGAAGACTCTGGTGGAAATAACGCTCCTGAACTTCCAGGTTTTCCTTTGATGCAAAATTCCAGTCAAGATAGAACCGCATCTGGGCAACAAATGCGCCGGTCCCTTTGATCCTTACTGCAGCATCCCTCCAGTATCCCCAGCGTTTGTCCAGCCCGAGATAATCATCACCAATGTTAAAGCCGCCAATAAACGCAGTCTCACCGTCGATGACCGCAATTTTCCGGTGGTTCCGGAAGTTGACCCGGTAGTTAAAATAAGAAAACAGTGAGGGGAAAAAGACTGCATGCTTTCCTCCGGCAGCAGTAAATTCATCATAAAAATGTTTGGGGAGGCCGCCACTTCCCACACCATCAACAAGTAGCCGTACTTCTACTCCTGCACGAGCCCTTTCGGTGAGTGCCTTCATGATGTCTCTACCAAGGCCGTCATCTTTCAGAATAAAATATTCCATGTGCACATGGTCGCGGGCACTGCTGATTTCCCTGATTAGGTCAGCGAACTTGGCTTTCCCATCCGTGTAGGGGGTGATATGATTATTGGTCGTGATCAGAGCCCGGTTATTCTGGAGCAGCAGAAGGGCCATCCTCTGGTAAGCACCGGACCATCGACCGGTCAGCGTGGCCTCTTTTGTTTTTATCTCCTTTATCTGGGATGCCATCGTATCCGTTATTTTCTGATCGCTCTCGTTTTTGAGGGAAAACAGTTTTTCCTTTCGGTAATTCTGACCAAAGACCAGATATAAAAAAAATCCGAGAAACGGCAGCAATAACAATACAAGAATACATGAGACTGCACGATTCGGGTTTTTTCTCTCAACGAACACAATAGTGATGGCAAAAAAAATATCTGCGATAAATAATATCGGCAAAAAGAAATAGTAGATCGCCTGCAGGAAATCCCATATCTGGACCAGAAGATCGGAAACCATGGTTACACACCTCAGCACGGTATGATCTCTAACACCGTTGATGGATAGTTGAATACCCGAACCTAAATAGTTAACCCCGAGTTCTTTCGAAAATACCGGTTTAACGCTCCGTATCAACAGCCTTCCGACGGTAATTTTTTAAGGTCACGTAAAAATTTTGAAGTTGGAGAGAAGGCTCCTCGCAATACTCCGAATAGCATTTATATTATAGTCCGGGCGCAATCCTTTTTATTGAATCTCATTCGTGAAGGGTAGGGGATACCTACTCCGGAGAGTTGCTCTCCTGAGTTCTGAACGTTTACGAGTATTCTGTACCCGGTAAATCTCTCTGCATCCCTATACAAACGGGTGCTGCGTCTCTCTCACTATCAGCAAAGGGTAAAATGGAAAGGCATTTTTCACTTATATTTACCAAATACATACAACACATATCAGCCTCCGTCCCAACAGTTCAGACTTCTCAATTTCTTAAATTCTGGAAAAAATAAAAAAATAATCCGTTTTTTTGGTCTCACCGTTTTCTCATCAGGACAACCGATAGCAACCCAATGAGAGAGAGCCGCGATAACAGGCACAACGGAGAGGGGGGACTTTGTGGTTGTTGGCTGGACAAGGGGAGAGAGTGCAGCATTGATGACAACATTCTGCCCGGGGCTTATCGGGCCTGAGGCGGTATAGGGTTTATAGCACTCCATCCGGATTTCAACCGCAAAGCTCTTTGCATCGACTAACGGAACATTGT
>JBAVWM010000256.1:0-3872 GCA_049697815.1 Methanoregula sp.
CGATTACCCTCGCCGGGGGCCCGACCGACAACATTTCGGTAAAAACCGACACCCTGATTCCGGGAATCGGCCATTTCAAACTCGGATTGGCGGCCTGGCGCCATTTGCGTGCCCGGAAATGACCACATTTAGCAACGATACAAGGCCTGATATCCAAAAAGACGGGCTGGAGGACGTCCTGGGTCCCGGAGAGGGATTCCTTCGGGATCCCGATCCTTGCCGGAGCTGATCAGGATGAAACGTGTAACTAAAAATTATGTTAACTGGAATTTTGCAATACTCTGGTTTCCAAAATTGTACTGGAGTTTTAAAAACGTCGCCTCCGGAGGAACGATATAGACCATATTACCGGTCCGGCTCTCCTGAGGTAGAACAGATTTTCCATTAAACGGGTTCTCCAACACGGAATCAGAAGCCGGCTCAAAGATGTACCCTCCGCCATCCGTTACGAGCATCCCGCTGGTATCGGTATCAGCTGTTGCATTTTGCTGTACATTTTCGTAGGTTATATCAACAATCAGATATTTTTTACCTATGGCATAGCTCGGTATTGGATCGCTCAGTTTATCTTTAAACGTAAAACTATTCACGGTCACTTTTGCTTTTCCATCAGTTGCACTCTGGCCGATGGAATACGGCTGGGAAGAAATTGTCGTGGATACATTCGGTTTTACTGTCGTGGATGTATTGGTTGCAACGGTGGTGGATGCATTCGTTGCAATTGTAGTGGATGCTTTCGTCGTTACAACCGTTGTCGGAACAAGGGTGGGGGTTTCTTCCACAGGAACCGTAGTCGGCACTGGCGCCGGAGGCTGGGTCGTTTCCTGGGTCGGGAGAGCGGTTATGGGATTTGGATTATCCAGAGTGGGTGCGGGGGTCGTTGCTGATGACTGGCTGGTTCCCGATATCATGCCGGGAATGAATGCAGCAATGACGATCATTACACTGACTGCCGCTACTGCTACGAGGCCCCATTTCAGGAAAGGCCTTCGTCTTTTTTTCTGGAGCGGAACATCTTTGCCATCATCAGGTATGCCCGCAAAGGGGGTACCGGGCTCCGTTTTCTCCGGGGATGGCTGAGTAGTTTCACGGGACGGAATGAGTGGAGCAGTCCCCGTTTTCTCCGGGGAAGGCCGGGTAGTTTCACGGGTGGGAGTAAGTGGAGCGGGTCCGCGAATATTCGCTCCGCATATGTTACAGAAATCCGAAATTTCATCCACGAGAGGGCCACCGCAGGAAGGACAACATTCCTTTTTCATGACAGTTTGGGCCGCAGCTGGTCGTGCGCCGGTGGGCTGGACCTGAACCGCCGGGATGGTATGCAACGGGGAACCACATTTGTTACAGAAAACAGATTGCTCATCGGGAATTTTCGATCCGCATCTCGGACAGACAGTATCCTTTTTTTCCGGGATAACCGGAGGCAATCTGGTCCCGCATTTATTACAAAAGGCAGATTCATCATCGGGAGCTTTTGTCCCGCATTTCGGGCAAAACTGAACCATACGTGTTTACTCTCCGGATTTTTAAATCATCATTGTTAGATCAGCGATGCAATAATACTTTGAGTTTTTTTCTTCATCCCATACTACGGGACCTGATTAAAATTTCCGGGTACCTGCACGCGGCCGTGGTGACGGGTGATGCCGGTTTTTTTTGATCTGCCTCCCGTGCCCCCACCTGAACACAGTCGCAGGAGCAGGATCCGGATCCCCTGTTTCCCCCATCTTACCTCATCCGCAGCCTGTTGAACCTCCCGATCCTGCCCGCAATTAGCGCTATTTACGTTCGCTCATGTAACGACGTAAAAATAGCGGGGAACCAAGGGATTACGCCCTCTTTTTCGCGACTTAGTCCCTCAAAAACGGCATATTACGGCCGCTGGCCCTGTCCGTTTCATAATTCTCCGTCGGAGAATGATCCCTTCGGGGAGGGGAGGGATAAGGTATTCCTCACCTTGTTTCACGAAGGAGAACCTTTCGGGGATGGGGATCGGCCTTCCATTCCCGGGTTACCTTGAGGGATCGGCTCATCTTTCACGGGTAGTTCTTCGGGAACTGCCGGTGCTGCGATCTCTCCAGGCGGAGGGAGTGGCATCCCGTCCCGGTCAACCTCAGCAGCCCGGGCCCACTGATCCGGAAGAACCGATATGTCCCGTGCTTGGAATAAATCCAGAGCTCAAGCAGGATCTGTGCTGATACCCGGAACAGCCGGAGTTCGGCTATCAGGTCATGGTACGCGTATTCGATCTCCTGGATCGTTGCAGTTAATTTTTTCGGTGCGCCGCGTTTTGATGAATGTAACGTACGCAGCGGTTCGTATGACCAGATCGCTTGAGGCTCTCAAGACCATATACAATCCTCATTACGCACCCCCGCTTCCGTGCAATGACAACAGCATCGTCCACACCCGTGGTTGCCGGCCGTTCTTTTGTCATGCAAACCCTCCGGAAAATTTCCGGAATTTTTTCAGTACGGTTCGTGCTGTAAATCCTCCGGCCGGAACGGTACGGTACGTTGCGAATAAATTGATCCGATTAATTATACCACCTCCATGGTTTCTGAGATTCCGGACCGGTCCGGCATGTAAGTTTTTGTCAACCAGCCGGCCCGTTTGCTTCCACTGGTTGTTCTCCGGATTATATACACTTTGTAGTATGCAGGGATGAGCAGAGGATTTTCATGATGACGGACCATCTCATTATAACCATAACCGTGCCGGCACTACCGACAGGACTTCCGAATATCCAGCCCCGAGTTGGGTTTGAGCCGGGAAAAACCGGTGAACTATGTTCGTCCATGTACCAATCATTATTACAAATCTTTTTTTCGAGCAATGAAAATCTTAAATGACAACATTTTTTATCTACCCGATGCTACTATAATTAAAAAACGTAATACAAGACTTTGGTGACCCATGCATATTCCCGATGGTTTTTTGCCGATCTCGCAGGCTCTCGTATACTGGATAATCGCGCTCGTCTTCATCCTCCTCTCGCTCCGCTGGGCAAAGCGTGAGATGAGTGAAGAGAAAGTTCCCCTTGTTGCCGTGCTTGCAGCGGGCATATTCGTCATCCAGACGCTCAACATGGCGCTCCCGGTCTCTATCATCCCCGGTGGGGTGAGCGGGCATGTTGTGGGTGCAGCGCTGGCGGCCATCGTGCTTGGCTCGCCCTTTGCGGCAATTTTCATCCTCACGCTGGTCCTGGTCTTGCAGGGGATCTTCTTCGGCGACGGCGGCATTACCGCGATGGGGGCGAACATTATCAATATGGGTGTGCTCGGAGGGTTCTTTGGTTTTTACACGTACAAATCGATCGATAACCTCTTCCATAACCGTTTCTTCGCAGCATTCATCGCCGGCTGGGTCTCGCTTTTTATCCCTGCCATTGTCTGCGCTGTTGAACTTGCCCTTGCCGGGACGCTCCCCCTTACGTTCGGTCTCGTTACCATGGGTATTTACCATGCCGTTATCGGGATCATTGAAGGCGGCGTCACCGCCTTTGCGCTCTCGCTTATATTCCTTGCTCGTCCGGATATCGTGTCTGGTGAAGTTTCGGCCGGAACGCGGAAGGCAAAGGATATAGTTATCATTGCCGGAATCACGGTCATACTTGCGATCGCTATCTTAGCCCCCTTCTACGCCTCCACGTACCCCGACGGGCTGGACAGCACGTTCCTCTCCGCGTACGGGGCCAAGGACGTGACTACCGTGCACATTGATGAATCAAAGGCAGCATCCGCAGAAGAACTGGTGGCAGAAAAGACCGGTAATACGTTCTCGTGGCAGGCACCCCTCCCGGATTATTCGTTACCGGGGCTGGACAAACCCGGGGAAGTGATGGCAATCCTCTTTGGTGTACTGGTGCTGTT
>JBAVWM010000257.1:0-1771 GCA_049697815.1 Methanoregula sp.
GTCAAGAAGGAGATTAAAAGATTCCTGTCCAAACCGGCAGAGAGGATCGCTCGTCTGAGTATTGCCCCTGCGGAAGGACCAGTCCATGGTATGAACATGGGAGATCCCGGATGGTCGGAATCAGCCTGGAACAAAAATAAAGTTCATAACATATATCTGATACCGCTGCCAAGTTCATGTAACCGAAAAAACGAATGGGAAGGTATGGCATGAAACGTTTCACGCATATAATTTGTTATTTTCTCCTCTTCACGCTGCTTATCATAGCAGTCCCCGTTGCCACAGCATCGCCGACCATTACTACGATCAGTCCGAAAGTGGGCTACACGGACAGTTACACGACCGTCACGATCACCGGGTCGAACTTTAACACGACTTCCGGGGAGGTCAAGCTCAAGATGGCTGGTACGAGTAATATTACTTCAACGATTTCGTCCTGGTCAGACACCCAGATCATATGCAAGTTAAAGACGTCCGGCCAAAAAACGGGAGTATGGGACCTTGTTGTCATCAACGCCGATGAATCGGAAAAAGTGAAAGTCGAGGCATTTACTCTCAAAGATCCCATGGTCCTCACCTCGATCTCTCCAACGGAAGCCCGGGTCAACACCGAGAATGTTGATGTTACCGTTAAGGGGACGGGGCTCGCAGATGTTTCTGAATTGTATCTCTATAATGAAGATTACAACAATATCACCGCGGATCTGGGCATCGTAAATTCCGGTAAAATCACCGGAACCTTCGATCTTTCGGGTACGGACAAAGGCACTTACGATGTATGCGTCAAGGATTCCGACGGTGGCACGGAATGCGATCTCGCATTTACGATCATTACGGATGCTGTCGGTAGTATCTACTTTGATTCCAATCCCACCGGAGCCACCGTATACCTGAACAAGACGAGTGTTGGTACGACCACGTTCACCTACTACAACGCGACCGAGGGTTCATATCAGGTACTTATCCAGAAGACCGGGTACAAGGACTATTCCGACAGCGTCACGGTTAAGGAGGGAAAACGCACCACGTTCTATGCCCGGCTGACACCGCTTAGTCAGGATACGACTGTCGCAGCAACGGCAGCAACGACAAAACAGGTCAAGACCACCGCCACCACGGTCAAGAAGTCCACCCTGAATGTCCCGACCACGTATCCAAGCGCCACACCCACAGAGAAATCGCCGGTGGATCCTGCAGTAATCGTCGGCAGTATCTGTCTTGCGTTCCTTGCCCTCCGGAAGCACTGACCCGTTATCCGGGCAATTCCCTTTTTTCCTGTCACCGGTTGCGGCAACCGTGATCTGTTTTTGGGATTATATTCACCAGCAGGATATAACCAACATATAACCTCCCCACCTCCTGGCCGAGTACCTCGACTACGGAGGCGTCACTGGTTGACCCTGTCGGGACCATTGGCGCTGTCGGGCCCGGACTGGGCTTTGCGGTACTCAGGAAACCATAATCTTTTCCTGAAAGGTACTATCCTCATAAAAAACCATGTATCGGGATTTTTTAGCCGATGCGTCACACCACCGTTGCTCCGGAATCATAGCGTTGAATTTTCCCAAAAAATGTGCTCCGGAGGCGCCGGTATCCCTCTGGCAGCAGAGAATGTCAGGGAGGGCGCCGGTAGTCCCTATTCATAACATATATCAGATGATGACACTAACTTTCTTCATTCAAATGATCAATAAAGAAGTACCGGCATGATACGATTCCCTCTCTTTCTCTGTCTGTTCCTCCTGTCCCTTCTGGTTGCAGCGGGAATACC
>JBAVWM010000258.1:0-2276 GCA_049697815.1 Methanoregula sp.
GCCCTCATCATGCTGAGCAGGCTCTTCGGGCTCTCCCGGTTCGAGCAGGAGATTCTCCTGCTCTGTGCCGGCATGGAACTGGATACCCGCATCCCGGCCCTGTGCGCAAGGGCACAGGATACGCCAAACCGGCCGTACCCGACATTTGCACTGGCTCTCGCCCTGTTCGATGAGCCACGGTGGGACGCAGTGTCGCCGGACCGGCCGTTGCGCCGCTGGCGGCTCCTTGAGATCAGCCAGCCCGGTGCGGAACCGCTCACGGCAAGTCCGCTCCGGGCCGATGAGCGGATCGTCAGTTACATCAAGGGGTTGAACACCCTCGATGACCGGCTCGCGCCCTTCCTCACCTCATGCGATGACTCCGCCGATTCCGGTAAACTGCCCCCTTCCCAGCAGGGGATGGTTGACAAGATCCGGCAATTTCTCCTGCAGCCCCGCGAAAGCGGGCGCTTACCCGTGATCGAGCTTACCGGTCCTGACCCTGTCAGCAAACAGCTGGTTGCCCGGTACGCATCTGCCGCAATGGGACGGCACCTGTTCCGGTTGCCCGCAGAGGTCATCCCACCACATCCGGACGAGCTTGAGACTATCGCGAGGCTGTATGAACGGGAGAGCATCCTCCTTCCCATCGCACTCTATATCGAGTACGCGGAGACCGAACCGCAGGCCCTGCCGGTGAACCGGTTCCTTGCCCGCAGCAATGGCATCATCTATCTCGATGTCCGTGACAAGGTCCCCCTTCTCTGTCCGTCCGAAGTATTCGAGATCACCCGGCCAACGCCCTCCGAACAGGAAGCGCTCTGGCGCACGGCCTTTCCATCGGTCAGCGGGGAGTATGCAAAGGTGCTGGCCGGTCAGTTTACCATGAGCGTGCCGGCCATCCGGCAGGCAGCGGAGTCCGTACAACCGGGCAGCCCACGCGAGATTTCGGAAAAACGGCTCTGGGAAGCCTGTGTGGCAGGCACCCGCCCCCGGCTCGATCTCCTTGCTCAGAGGCTTGTACCCAAGGCAACGCTGCCGGACCTCGTCCTGCCGGAACGGGAGCAGAAACTCCTGCGCGAGATCGTGGCACAGGTGAAGCACCGGATGACCGTGTACGATGACTGGGGGTTCCGGCAGAAGATGAACCGCGGCCTTGGCATCAGCGCGCTCTTTGCCGGAGAGAGCGGGACCGGGAAGACCATGGCAGCCGAGGCAATCGCATACGAGCTTGCCCTTGACCTGTACCGCATCGATCTCTCGCAGGTGGTGAGCAAGTATATCGGCGAGACCGAGAAGAACCTGCGCCGGCTCTTCGATGCAGCGGAGGACGGCGGGGCGATCCTGTTCTTTGACGAAGCAGATGCGCTCTTTGGCAAACGCAGCGAGGTGAAGGACAGCCATGACCGGTACGCGAACATCGAGATCAACTATCTCCTGCAGCGCATGGAGGCATTCCAGGGGCTTGCGATCCTTGCCACGAACGCGAAGAGCGCCCTTGACCCGGCCTTTGTCCGGCGGCTCCGGTTCATCGTTGACTTTCCCTACCCCGGGCCGGTGGAACGGAGAGCGATCTGGGACCGGGTCTTCCCAAAGAATGTGCCGTCCGGGAAGCTTGACCTCGACCGTCTTGCCCGGTTCAACCTTACCGGTGGCAGCATCCATAACATCGCGCTGAATGCCGCGTTCCTTGCGGCGGAATCGGACGGGAAGGTGACGATGCGCCTTGTCCTCGATGCAGTGAAGACGGAATTTACCAAGATGAACAAGCCGGTCATCGAAGCGGAGTTCCGGTGATGGGGAGGGGGAATGATACGATGACGATCCGGGTTCACATCGACAGGCTCGTGCTGGATGGAGTGCCGGTACAGCGCCACGAAGGCCCTGCCGTGCAGCGATCTCTGGAGAAGGAACTTGCCCGGCTGCTTGCGGAAGGGGGCCTGTCGGCGGATCTTGCATCCGGCGGGGCATACCCGGATATTCCCGCCGCGGACATGAACATATCCGGTTCCAGTGCCCGGGAGATCGGGAAAGGGATTGCCCGGGCTGTATACGGAGGGATCGGACGATGAGCCAGCAGATGATGGTTGAAAATCCGAAGAAGGTGCAGATGGCAATCCCCTCTGGAAAAGGTGCCCTCCAGCGCACGTGCCACAAATGCGGAGAAAACGAAGAAGAAAAGAAAAGAGGGATTCTCCAGCGCTCCGCCGTGCAGAACGGTCCTGAACGTGTTCCGCCGATCGTTCACGAAGTGCTGCGCGAACCGGGCCGGCCGCTGGATACCGGGACCAGAACGT
>JBAVWM010000259.1:0-13951 GCA_049697815.1 Methanoregula sp.
GGGATAATCGGCGAGAGCCGGGCTGTCCCCCAGATCGTCGAATCTCTCAAAGACCCGGATGCGGGCGTCCGGCATGAGAGTGCTGTTGCGCTCGGACGCATTGGCGATCCCCGGGCGGTAGAGCCCCTGATCGAGTCGCTCAACGATACGAAGGAGAACGTGAGGATGGCCGTGATGGCCACCCTGTGCTCGCTCGGTGACAATGCCACCGAACCTCTCATCCGGGCGCTGGTGGATCCGAATGAGGAGGTCTGCAGGAGGGCATCGCTCGCACTCGTCACTATCGGAGAACCGGCCGTGGATTCGCTGATCCATGCCCTTAACGACCAGAGCCCCGGCATCCGCAGGGGTGTCATGGAGGTGCTCGGCCAGATCGGGAACACGAAGGCGATCACTCCCATCATCACGGAATTCAACGATCCCGAACGGCTGGTCCGGATCGAAGCCGTCAGGTCCCTTGCTGCCCTCGGGGTCCCGGCCATTGCCCCGCTCATGCAGGTCTTCCGCGAAGGGGATACCCGTTCAAGAACCTGCGCCATGGAGACGCTCTGGATGCTGGGACAGCCCGCAACCACACCGCTCATCATGGTGCTCAAGGATGAACAGGTCGATGTGCGGAAGCGTGCGGTCCTCCTGCTTGGGGAGATCGGCGACCAGAAGGCAGTTGACCACCTGACCGGCATGCTTTCCGATGAAAACCCGGTCGTGCGCAAAGAAGCGTTTGAAGCGATCGAGATGATCAAGAAGCGGAATGCCCCGTAAATATTTACCTTTTTGAACCCTTGGGAAACGTCCTGAACATTTTTTCATTTTCGGGAACGGGATTGGCGAAGCTGATGCGACGATTAATTTCCCGCCGCAACCCTCATATGGCCGGACAGCGGTTCTTCCTTCATGGTCACCTTGGCAGATATCCGGGCAGCAGAAAGAAGGATTACCGGGCATGTCATCCGCACCCCGCTTGTGTATTCGCCGTCCATCTCTGCACTGACCGGCGCCCGGGTATACCTCAAACTGGAAACGCTCCAGAAGGCCGGGTCGTTCAAAGTCCGGGGAGCATCGAATAAAATCCTTGCAAACATTGCCGCGGTCCGGGAGCGCGGCGTTGTTGCTGCATCCGCCGGTAACCATGCACAGGGAGTGGCCGTTGCAGCACATGCAGCTGGCGTCAGGGCAACCATAGTCATGCCGTCGTGGGCCTCGATTTCCAAGCAGGAAGCGACCCGGGGTTATGGTGCAGACGTGGTGATATATGGTTCATCACTTGAGGAGAGTATCGGGCATACAGCGGAACTGGCACTGGAGGGCCGACTGTTCATCCACCCGTATGATGACGATGAGGTGATCGCCGGGCAGGGCACTATCGGCCTTGAGATCCTAGACGATCTTCCCGGTGCTGATATGATCGTTGTACCGGTCGGGGGCGGCGGGCTCATCGCAGGTATTGCCACTGCGGTAAAAACAATAAAACCGGATATCCGCATTATCGGCGCCCAGGCAGCTGTCTGCCCGTCAGCATCTGAAGCGATTGCCGCTGGATCTCCCGTTCGGGTCACAGGACAACCCACGATCGCTGACGGGATCCGGGTAGCAGAGAGCGGTGCCCGTACCTTTCCAATCCTCCAGGAACTGGTCGATCAGGTCGTGCTCACCTCAGAGGAAGAGATTGCCGACGCAATGCTGCTGCTTCTCGAACGCAAGCATGTCGTTGCCGAAGGCGCAGGGGCTGCCCCGCTTGCGGCGCTCCTCAACGGTTCGATAGAGATCCCAGAGAGGAATACCGTTGTACTGGTGATCAGCGGCGGGAATGTCGATTCCACCCAGCTCTTCCGGATCATCCGGCAGGCCATGGCACGGCAGGGTCGGATCCTGCGGTTCTCCGTGCTGCTCAATGACCGGCCCGGGGCGCTTGCAGAACTTCTTTCCGTGATCGCCATGCAGGGAGGCAATATCCTCCACATCAACCATACACAGGGTGAAGGGGATGTGCCGGTGATGATGGCACGGGTGGAGATTGAGCTGGAGACGCGGGGACGGGAACATGCCGGGGCTGTCAGGACTGCACTTGAAGAAAGAGGTTATACCCTGAGCATGAACTGAAACGATTGTCAATCAACAGCCGGCAACGAAAAGAAGGTTTTAGGTTTTTTTTAGGTAATTACTTCAGTTCCCCGAGCCCCTTCCAGTACTCGTACTCATGAACCCAGAGATCCTTGTTGAACGAGATGAGGCGCTTGAAATATTCCTTCCGTTCCTCGTGGTGTTTCTCCTGCACAGGATCCTTCCACTTAGTCTTTATCGCTTCGGCCAGTTTCCTGCCAAGCTCCTTTGCCTGTTTTCCCCCGACAACAATCGCATTCGGGTCGGCACCCACGAGGACCCCCATTTTACCGACCGTGGTTGCCCCGAAATTCAACAGGGCCATGTTCATGTATTCCGCGACCTCGTCCGCGTAAGCACCGCCCGCTGTACACACGGAACACCCGTACTTGCCTGCTAACGACTGGCAGTGCACCACGTCAGCCATCCGGTCGAGCATTGTCTTCATCTGGGCAGTCACCGCATTGATGTAGTTCGGCGAACCGAGCACGATGCCATCCGCATCCACCATCTTCTCGAGAAGCATCGGGTAATCATCGTCATTCACGCACTCGCCTTTCGCATAACAGGTCCCGCAAGCCGTGCAGTAGGAAATATCGAGACTGCAGACATCGATGAACGTTACGTCCGCGCCCACCTGCCGGGCACCTTCGAGCACCGCCGCAACAAGCCGGCGTGTCTGGCTCTTGTCTCCCCGGGGACTTGCATTGATACCGAGAATCTTAATGGTTAATTCACTATGGAATTGTGCGTGCACCTGACAATAAAGGTACGCCTCTTATGGATGGATTCTTTCCCGGGGGAGGTGATCACCTATGAGAGAGAATCCACGATGATCATCCTCAATATCGCTGACTGTCCCCCCAGCAGGATCATTGGGGTTCGTTCCTGAGCGAATTCCTCTATCACGACAAGATTCCCGATGCACTGAGCACCGCGGCAGCGTTGCCCGCACAATCGTCCCACCCGGCGAGTCAATGCTTTCATGTCCTGAAGACATCTCAAGAGCTCTCCTCTGTCCCGAGAGAGGATGGGGCGATGCATATCGGCACCTGGTCCCTCGGGAGGGCAAGAGAGACATTCATACCCCTTGGCAAAAAAGGACTGATCATGACGGGACAGAGAGATAGTCTGGAACATCATATTTCGAAAAACCGGCTGGAGACACTCGTGGATTGCATTTTTGCCTTTGCCATGACGCTGCTGGTGCTGGGGATTAATCCCGCCCCGGCCGCAGGAGGCAATGGCAACCGCAGTCCTCCCGGACAGGATTGCAAGCCTCATCCCGCAGGTATTCATCTTTATCGTCGCCTTCCTCGTCATTGCCCTTTTCTGGCCGGGCCACCACCGCCAGTTCTATTTCATTAACCGTATCGATTCGGCCCTTTTATAGATCAATATCCTGATTCTGATAGCCATCGTCTTTGTGCCGTTCTCGACCGATCTTGCGGGAGACTACCCGGTCGTCACGGATGCCACCGTCCTCTTTCATGCGAATATGTTCATCGTCGGGTTCCTGTTTTCCGTCCAGTGGTACTACTTCTGCCGGCACGGGCACCTCTGCGAACCGGTTCCGGATGAAGTGATCATGCACGGAGGATTCTATCGTTCACTGGTTGTCCCGGCCCTTGCAGTCATAGGCGGAATCCTCTGCTTCTTTAACCCGTCGCTCTCCCCGCTGGTTTCCCTCACCCTTTCCGTAGGCGCGTCCCTCCTGCGCCGGGTACCATTACTGTAAAACAGCCGGGCGTGAAAGAAGGAGAGAAAAGTCCGGGGAACCTAATCCCAGTACTTCTTCACAAAGAGTTTCGACCTGCTGACCTTCTCCGTGAGGAGGCGAAGCGCCAGCGGTACGATGAGAATGGTGATGATGATATTGCCGGCAAGCAAGGTAGAGAAGGCCACAGCAATATTCACCGGCCCGAGGAGCGAGAGGGTGAATGCCCCCCATGCAGCACCGACAAGGTTGTTGATCAGGACCGCGAAGAGGAGAATGATCGTCCAGTCCCGCCGGTTTTTGAGCCTGAGGTCGACCTGAAGTATCCGGACGGCAACGAGCGGGATGAGCACCTGCAGGAGCCCGGCAACCGCCCAGATGATGGCGATCTCCGGGTGCCGCTGGAAGCTTTCCATAGCAAGCACACTGCCGAGAAGCGTCCCGACATAGGCTGCAATCGCCCCGTAGGCGCCGAACCAGAGCGTGAACAGGATCATGAAAGCAACCCCGATACAGACAAGGGAAATACCGCCGGTACCAGCCGGGACAAACTTCCCCGAGATCCACGCAAGTGCGGTGTTGACGAGAATAAGAACGAAGGTCAGGATGACAAAGGAGTAGGTAGGTTCCCGTGCATGTCTCATAAACATTCACCTTGATTTTATATTGTGCGTGACACTACATAGTATTTTACCTCTTGAATAGCGGGGAATTGCAGGGAAATGTCCCTGTGAACCGGCAGTATGGATCTTTTTGCCGGGGGTACCACGGTAAAAGCTGGGACTGTACAGGACCGTGAACCCACCCGTCACCATTTTATCCCGGCAGGGGTGTACCTCTATGAAGAGGGTAATGACCAGCCCATGACCATTTTCGATATTGATTCGGTTGCCGGTCTGTCCGCCGGGGAAGCAGCCGAAAAACTCCGGACTGATGGATACAACGAGCTTCCCGAATCGAAACAACGCAGCATCTTTGGGATAATTTTTGAAGTCATTCATGAGCCGATGTTCATCCTGCTGGTCGCAGGCGGCCTGATCTATTTTATGCTTGGGGATGTCACCGAGGGCCTGATGCTGATGAGCTTTGTCATCCTCATCATTGGCATAACGGTCTACCAGGAGCAGAAGACCGAGCGGGCTCTGGAGGCGTTGCGGAACCTCTCCAGCCCTCGGGCGCTCGTCATACGGGACGGCGAACATAAACGGATCCCCGGCCGCGAGGTCGTCTGCGGCGACATGCTCATCCTTGCTGAAGGTGACCGCGTACCGGCTGACGGTGTACTCCTGTTTTCCAATAACGTACAAGTGGATGAATCCCTGCTCACGGGGGAATCGGTCCCGGTACGGAAAATACCCTGGAGCGATGGGATGCCCGCCAACCAGCCTGGCGGGGACGACCAGCCCACGGTCTTCTCCGGCACGCTCGTTGTGCAGGGCCAGGGACTTGCTGAAGTCAGAGCTACCGGGCCCCGGACCGAGATGGGAAAGATCGGCGCAGTACTGAAGACGGTCGAACGGGGCGATACCCGGCTGAAAACAGAGATTGCAAAAATTGTCCGGACCATTGCCCTTGCCGGCCTTTTCCTGTGTGCCACGATCGTGATCGTGTACGGCCTGAGCCGGCACAACTGGCTGGAAGGGCTCCTAGCCGGCATCACGCTTGCCATGGCGATCCTGCCGGAAGAGTTCCCCGTTGTCCTGACCGTGTTCCTTGCCCTTGGCGCATGGAGGATCTCAAAGAAAAACGTGCTCACCCGGCAGGTAGCGGCTATCGAGACCCTGGGTTCGGCAACCGTTCTCTGCGTGGACAAGACCGGGACGCTCACCGAGAACCGCATGGCGGTCCGGACATATTTTGCCGGGGGGCAGATATGTTCCCACGACACCGGATCAAATTCCGTGCCGGAGATCTGTCATGAACTGGCTGAATATTCCATCCTTGCCAGCAAACGGGATCCCTTCGACCCGATGGAACGGGCACTGCACCGGCTCAAGGACGGGGATTTCGGGAAAACCGAGCATATCCACCAGAACTGGGAACTCATCCAGGAATACCCGCTCGCACCAGAGCTCCTCGCGATGTCCAATGTCTGGAGGTCACCGGACGGGAATGACTACATCATTGCAGCAAAAGGGGCACCGGAAGCTATTGCCGATCTCTGCCATTACGATACGCTAGAGATGCAGGCTCTTGGTGAAGAGATCAACATCATGGCCTCCGAAGGGCTCCGGGTGCTGGGCGTGGCAAAAGCTTCGTTCACCCACCCGCGGCTGCCCGGGGAACAGCACGATTTCACCTTTGCATTCCTCGGCCTTGTCGGGTTTGCCGACCCGGTCCGGCCACAGATCAAAGAAGCGGTAAGCGTTTGCTATTCTGCCGGGATCCGGGTGATCATGATCACCGGGGATTACCCGCTCACGGCAATGAATATCGCCCGGCAGATTGGTCTTGCCGGTGCCGATCGCTGTATCACCGGCGCAGAGCTGGAGGCGATGAGTTATGAGGATCTCCGGCAGCATATCGGCAGTTACACCCTGTTTGCCCGGGTCGTTCCTGCGCAGAAACTCCATATCGTCGATGCCCTGAAAGCAAATGGCGAGGTCGTGGCAATGACCGGTGACGGGGTAAATGATGCCCCTGCCCTCAAATCAGCGGATATCGGGATAGCTATGGGCGGAAGGGGTACCGATGTTGCCCGGGAAGCCTCCTCGCTGGTCCTGCTGGATGACAATTTTATCTCGATTGTTTCAGCGGTCCGGCTGGGGAGGAGGGTTTTCGATAACCTGAAAAAAGCAATGGCGTACATCTTCTCTGTCCACGTGCCGATCGCCGGCATGTCCCTCATCCCCGTCCTCTTCAACATGCCCCTTGTCCTGCTGCCGGTGCATATCGTATTCCTTGAGCTGATCATCGACCCTGCCTGCTCGATCGTATTTGAATCGGAAAAGGAGGAGGCAGACGTTATGGACCGCCCGCCCCGCCGAAAAGAGGAGGGGTTGTTCACGAGAAAAAACCTTACCTTGAGCCTTCTCCAGGGATTTGTTGTCCTCGCCTTCATCCTTGTGGTCTACATCAGTGCACCGGGCAGGGGATTTGATGAGGCACAGGTGCGGACCCTGACCTTTACCACTATCGTGATCGCAAACCTCTGCCTGATCCTCACCAACCGGTCCTGGTCACGAACCATTTTTGAAACGCTCCGTATCCCGAACAGGGCACTCGCCTGGGTCTTTGCCGGCACCTTAAGCTGTCTCTTCCTTGTCCTGTATGTACCGGCGCTCCGGGATCTCTTCCGGTTTGCTCCGGTGCCGTTCATTGACATTATAATGTGTGCCGGTGCCGGTGTGCTGAGCATCATCTGGTTTGAAATCTACAAGTACTGGAGCAGAGGGAAAGGAAACAGAGCTTAAATCCGGGACAGCGTGTAATTTTATCAGCGCCGGATACCTGATGAATACCCCGGCAGGACGATATTCCGGATAATCGCTGGAATCAGGGATTTTTGAGATCAGGAAAAAGGATTGAGACGCCGGATTACTCCGGTGTTTTTTTACAGGGATCCTTCTTGGTAAAGGTGCAAAATTCCCCGCAGCGGTTGCATTTCCCCTCAGTACAGGGCTCGACATGGATGGTGACCGCTGCCCGCGGGTACTCGGTGTTCAGGTCTGACTCGAGATGATCCGTCAGATCGTGGGACTGGGCAACGGGAATATCCCCGGGAACCACGAGATGGAACTCGATGAAGATCTCGGGGCCGGAGCGCCGGGTCTTCAGGTCATGGAACCCGGCATAGATGCTGGAGTGCTCGCAGATGATCTCCTTGATCCGCTTTTCATCCGATTCCGGGATACTGTGATCAATGAGATCGGAGAGTGACCGTTTCGTGAGATCATACGCGGCCTTTATGATCACAACCGCCACACAGAGCGCAACGAGCGGGTCGAAGATCGGGTTGCCGGTGATCGCAATGAGGATCAGGCCGGCAAATACACCGAGCGAGGTATAGATATCGGTCCGCAGGTGCCAGGCATCGCTCTCGAGCGCAATGGACTCCGACTCTTTTGCAACGATAAAGAGCCGGTGGGAGACGTACCAGTTCACCAGCGCCGAGATCCCCATGACCGCGATACCATAGATGATCAATTCCGGCTGCAGCTCTACCGTGGTGCGGCCGAGCAGCTTGGATGCCGCTTCATAGATGATCAGGATCGCGGCCGCGAAGATGAGCAGGGCTTCGATGAGGCCCGAGATATCCTCGAACTTCCCGTGGCCGAACGAGTGGGCGGCATCGGGAGGCTCCGCGGATTTCCGCACGGAGAAGAACGCGATCACCGCGGCGATCAGGTCCATGGAAGAGTGGATGGCTTCCGAGATGATGCTGACCGAGCCGATCGCAAACCCGACAACAAACTTCATCAGCACGAGACCGGTATTGGAGAGGACCGAGAGCCGGGCAGTATTCTGCTTGAGCTGGTCGAGCGACTTTTTATCAAGGGTTGGACTCATGGTTTGCTGAATATATGTTGGCCGCAATTCACATCAAGATATGGAGCAGGGGGGTGGATGTCGGAGGTATGCTCGGGACTGGCAGGATGAATCTTTCAGGTTCATATCCGGCACCGGGAAATAATAACAGGCAAAAGGGGGAGGATCCCTGCTTCAGAGCCTCTCTGAGAATTGGGTGGGTCACCGGAGCCAGGAAATCGGGAAGTTCACAAGAACTTCGAGGCGTCGAATTCCGCAGGAATGAGACGAGAGAAGAATCCTAAGGATTCTTCGGTTTGCTGAATCCCGGAAGAGATGTGGCACGGGGGGGCGAGGAGGTTTTGAGTGTTCTATTCACCGATTCGCCATGGGGAGACAATCGTCGATCCGCGAGGATTGATCTGAAAGGAATTCATCAGAACTCTTCGATCGCGCCCCGCCGTGGACGGCGGCGTTCATCCTCACGTATGATTTCTGAAAAATAACTGTCATTCCCTCAGTTTGTCATAACAACTTCACGTTCCATATTCCTATCTCACAAAAATCCAGCCATACTTCGAAATTTTTCGCAGTTAACGCCAGATTGATGAGCTTTAGCTGCAAAGGGTCATTGATCAATCATGATACGCAGAACGCTTCCCCTCCTTGTGTTCGCCCTCCTCGTTGTTGCCGCCATCATCGCAGCCGGCTGCACGGGTTCAGTTGTAGCACCGGCAACCGGGGATATTAAAAAATTCAGTTCGGAGGATGAGATCCGCGAATACATTAAGAACAACACCGCTCTCGCTGATGAGAACGGGTACGGCGGAAGCTGGGCTGCAACTGATATGGCCATCGCACCCCGTGCTGCCGTTGCCGAATCTGCGGTTGCAAAAGGAGTGTCCCTGCCTGCTTCGTCCGCAGGATCCGCGGATCACTCCACTACCAATGTACAGGTCGCCGGCGTTGATGAACCGGACTTCGTTAAGAACGACGGGAAGTACATTTACGTGATCAGCGGTCAGACGCTCGCGATCGTAGACGCATCCCCGGCAGCATCCGCCTCGGTCGTCTCAAAGACCGAGATCGCAGATTCGCCCAGGGACCTGTTCATTGACGGGAACCGGCTCGTGCTCTTTGCCACGGGAATAGATGATACGGTCACCTCGTCCTCCGGTGACAGCGTCGTTCCCGCTGCGCCAATGAAGGCCATGCCGTACTACTATCAGCGCAGCTCCCTGCCAGTGACTCACGCCATCTTTTACGATATCAGCGACCGGTCACACCCGAAGGTGCTGAAGGATTACACAATTGACGGGGACTACATTGACGCCCGGCTGATCGGCTCGAACATGTACCTCGTCACCCGCGAGCAGGTGTACACCTACGACATAGACAGGATTATTGTGCCCGCCGTGCGGGAAGGGACGAAGACCGTGATCGCACCGGATATCTACTACTTCAACAATCCCGAGCGCCAGTATGCCTTCACCACGGTCTCCTCGTTCGACACCAGCAGCGCGAAAGAGGAGGAGGCCAAGACCTACCTCGTGGGCAGCGGCAACCTCCTTTACGTGTCGGAGAATGCGATGTACATCACGTACCAGAAGTACCACAATATCTATCGTACGATGCAGGCCGGATCTGTTATCGCGCCCGTGAACGCGGTCAACCTTGGAGATGATACCGGCGCGGCTTCCGGTGCAGGCGGCGCACCTGCCGGCAGGATGGCGGTCTCATCACCGGTTCTCTGGGAGGACTTCAACACGATGAGCGAGACGGAGAAGCAGGCGTTCGTCACGGATATGAAGAACAGGGAACAGGAATCGATCCGGAACAAAGAGATCGACCAGACCACAACTGCCATCCACAAGATTGCGATCAACAACGGCGCTATCACCTACATAGCACAGGGGGCTGTGCCCGGGACCCTCGAGAGCCAGTTCTCGATGGACGAATACAAGAACAACCTCCGCGTTGCCACCACCTCCAGTGTATACTCGACCCGGGGCTCGTACGAATACAACAACGTATTCGTGCTCGACTCCGGCATGAAGACGATTGGCTCGTTAACCCACATCGCCGAGCAGGAGAAGATCTACTCGACCCGGTTCATCGGCGACCGGCTCTATATGGTGACATTCAAGCGGATCGACCCGTTCTTCGTAATCGACCTCTCGAATACGGCAAGCCCGAAGGTCCTCGGCAAGCTCAAGATCCCCGGCTACTCGGACTACCTGCATCCCTACGATGCGACCCACATCATCGGAATCGGCAAGGAGACCGGGACCAATGACTGGGGCGGCGTCTCGACCAAGGGACTGAAGCTCGCCCTCTTCGATGTGTCCGATGTGGAGCACCCGGCGCAGCTCGACAAGGTGGAGATCGGTGACCCCGGCACGGACTCCGCAGCCCTCTCGGACCACAAGGCTTTCCTGTTCGACAAGGAAAAGAACCTGCTCGTGATCCCCGCCCGGGTCGTGAAGAACGAAGCAGTGGTTGTTGAAAAATCTGGCGTAATCCAGCCGAACATCTGGTACGGGGCATATGTCTTTGGTGTCACCCCCGAGACCGGCTTTACGCTCCGTGGCACCGTTGAGCACGGCACCGGCAGCGACCGGTACTCCTGGTACGGCAGCTCGGCAAACGAGGTGAAGCGCTCGCTCTATATCGGCGACGTGCTTTACACCCTCTCGTCAAAGAAGATCCTTGCAAACTCCTTATCGAATATCAGCACAACGATCACCACGATCAACCTGCCGGGCGGGGGAGATGTTCTGTACCCGCCGGTGATGGTGGAGTGAACCGAGAATTTATTTTTTGATAGGGTTACTACGCTGGGTTCACCGTGGAGGCCCCCCCATCCTTCTCCCTGATCACCACGGTCTGTGGAGCTGGCGTTGGTGCCGCCTGGGTTGGGTTGGTTCATCTGTCGTGGTTCACAGGGGAAATGAGGAGTGAGATAATATTTTGATTGTGGAATGGCCAGACAAAAAATTCCTCAGGCTTGGGAAGTTTACCGGCCGGGGATATCACTACCGTAATCTCCGGCCAGTCGTTGCTGCAGGACAGGGAAGATCATCAGGACTCGAAGAGAGAGAAATTCATCAGATTCGTACACTTCTCCGGACAGATATACCGAGAGTTTTTGATCGAACAACACATAGCTCGTCTCCCGTCAGAGGGTCCGGCGGAACGGCTGCAGGTCCAAGAACCATTCGCTTCTTCCTCAGCCCGCCCTTCACAGCGGGAACGGCAGCCTCCCATAAACTCCATTATCCCTCCCGGCCCATAGATATAGGATTCTGATGCGCATTCCCATCAACGAAGTAACACAGGCAACCGGTTCTGCGGAAATCTGCGGCTGGGTCCACGAGGTCCGGGACCTCGGCGGCCTCACCTTCCTGCTTGTCCGAGACCGGACCGGCATCATCCAGGTGACCATCCCGAAGAAGAAAGTTTCCGAAGCCGTGCTTGCAGGGGTGAAGGCGGTCTCACGCGAGTCAGTAGTCCGGATCACCGGCCAAGTCAAGGCCATCGACAAAGCCCCCGGCGGCCGCGAGCTCGTGCCCGAGACCATCGAGATCATCAGCCTTGCCGAGACGCCGCTGCCACTCGATGTTTCTGAAAAAGTACCCGCCGAACTCGACACCCGTCTCGATGCCCGCTTTCTCGATGTACGGCGGCCCCGGGTCGCCGCGGTCTTTGAGATCCGCTCCGCCGCGATGCACGCCATCCACCAGTATTTCCACCACGAGGGATACACGGCCATCGCCACCCCAAAGATCGTGGCGGCCGCTACCGAGGGCGGGACCGAGCTTTTCCCTATCGCCTACTTCGACAAGGAGGCGTTCCTGAACCAGAGCCCGCAGCTGTACAAGCAGATGATGATGGCTGCCGGCTGCGAGAAGGTATACGAGATCGGCCCGATCTTCCGGGCGGAAGAGCACAACACCACCAAGCATCTGAACGAGGCCACGAGCATCGATATCGAGGTTTCGTTTGCCGACCACCACGAGGTCATGCGCATCCTCGAAGACGTCATCGTGAAGACCTACGCGTACGTGTACCGCTCCTGCCCCGACCAGCTCGCCAACCTCGAGATAACCGACTTCGCCGTGCCGAAATCCCCGTTCCCCAGGCTGCCGTATACCGAGGCGATCGAGATCGCAAAAAAAGGGATCGAGGACCCGATCAAGTACGGCGACGACATAAGCCCGGCGGCCGAGCGGGCGATCGGTTCGGTGATGGGCGGCCACTACTTCATTATTGACTGGCCCTCCGAGATCCGGCCGTACTACGCCATGCAGTACGAGACCGATCCCTCGATCTGCAAGGCCTTCGACCTGATGCACCCGCGGATGGAACTCTCGAGCGGGGCCCAGCGGGAGCACCGGTACGATAAACTCGTACAGCAGATCAGGAAGAAGGGGCTCAATCCCGAGAGCTTCGAGTTCTACCTCCGCCCGTTCCGGTACGGCATGCCGCCGCACGCAGGCTGGGGCCTCGGCGCCGAACGGCTGGTCATGACCATGCTCGGCCTGTCGAACGTGCGGGAAGCGGTGCTCTTTCCCCGCGACATGCACCGGCTCGTCCCCTGACCACGAACTATTTCTTTTTAGGCATCGACCCTGATATGACAACAGTTTCCGGACACGCATGGCAAAGGAGTATTTTATCAATAAAGTACTGGCGACCACCGTCGTTGGCAGTTACCCGGTAGTGAAAGGGGGCGGCCTCATGAGCTTCTTTGACCCGCTCCGTTCCGCGGTCGAGACCGCCGTAGGCGACCAGCTCGCGGCCGGGATCGATATCATCTCGGACGGGCAGGTCCGGGGGGATATGATCGGCGCCTTTGCCTCACATCTCCCGGGTATCCGCGAACAGGACGTGATTGGCAAGGTCCAGCCCGCTGCCGGGCCGATCACGGTGCACGACACGAAATACGCGATCTCGAAATCCCCGTGGGTGAAGGGGATTATTACCGGCCCGACCACGCTCGCCCACGGGCTCCATATCAGCACGCCGATGTACCGCACCAAGGAGGAACTGGTGCCCGACATCGCTGTCGCACTGCTTGCAGAGGCGCGGGCGCTTGAGGCAGCCGGTATCACGCTGCTCCAGATCGATGAACCGATCTTCTCGACCGGCATCGCCGACCTCGATGTCGGCAAACAGGCTATCGAGATGATCACAACCGGCCTTCACACCCCGGTCTGCATGCATATCTGCGGGAACCTCGGGAACGTGATCGATGAGATCCTGAAGTTCAACGTGAACGTTCTTGATTTCGAGTTCGCGAACAACCCGGCGAACCTCGACCTGCTCTCCCGGCGGGACCTGGCCGGCAAGATGATCGGGTTCGGCTGCGTGGACACGACAACGGACAGGATTGAAAGCACGGCAGAGATCCGGAAGCGGATAGAGAAGGGCGTTGAGATCTTCGACCCGAAGATCATGCTCATCGACCCGGACTGCGGGATGCGGATGCGGACCCGCGAAGCCGCCTATGCGAAGATGAAGTATATGTGCGATGCGGCAAAGGAAGTCCGGCTCGCGCTGTGACCGGGTCTGTATTACTTTTTTTTTATCCATTTTTATTATCGTGAGTGATCTCCAGGGTGTTCGGTAAGCCGATCAACAGCTTGATGATTTATTACAGAGCCA
>JBAVWM010000260.1:0-4758 GCA_049697815.1 Methanoregula sp.
ACCTGGAAGACGACCTTGATATCAGTCGCGGGGACATGATTGTCCGTGAGAAAAACCTGCCCGCTTCAGCAGAGATTATCGAATCACACCTGGTCTGGATGGACAGTACACCGCTTGCCCTGGGAAAGAGTTACCTGGTCAAGCACACGACCCGCACGGTCCGGGGAGCGGTGGAAGAAGTGACCTACCGGCTGGATCCTGAAGATCTCCACCGGAAGCCTGCCGGCACGTTGCACCTCAATGAGATCGGCCGTGTCACACTCCGGCTCACAACACCCGTTTTTGCAGATACCTATGAACATAACCGGCATACCGGTTGTTTCATCCTGATCGACCCGGTCACCTATCACACCGCTGCAGCCGGTGTGATCACACGGTGCAGGTGCCAGGACGAGGATCGTCCGGCCAGGCCGGCGACTGCTGCTGAGACCTGCTGGGTGGTCGGGCAACCCGGAGCGGGGAGGGAATTGTACGAGTCTAAAACCGCAGGCGGATATACCTGCATCTACCTCAACGAGGCACTGCTCCGGCAGGGGATCTGCTCAGACCTGAAGGGTCCGGAACAGAAGAGTGCATGGCTGGAGCGCGTTGCCCATGTCTGCAGGGCAGTAAATAATTCCGGTGTTCCCGTGATTATCGAATCCGCGTATTCCCCGGACGATGCGGCCGTTGCGCTTATTGGGAAGAAAAATCTTACCGTGACCGGTGCACCGGATCATTCCCGGTAATCTGTTTCGCAGAATTGAAAAAAAGGCAAGGGCCGATCATCAGTTCTCTTTTGCGGTACCGGGAGCGTTCACTTTTTGAATGAATACCGTTCCATCCTTCATGGCGGTCCAGCGCAGGCAATCGCCCTGCTTGAGATCCAGGTACTTGAAAATTTTCGAGGGAACCGTGGTACGGTGGCGGTAGGATCGTACGGTGATGGTGGTTTCCTCAATGCAGATTATATCATCAGGGTGTACTTTTTTCACACTCGTACCTCTCCGTTCGACACCTTGTATTTATTTCAGGGAACGTTAGTCTTGTGATTATTTCATGCTTTCTTACCGCGATGGTTCGGGATAACCGTATGGGTCCTTTTTCTTGTTATTCATAGGAGATCGTTCACTACCAATAGGTATTGGTAGAATACCAAAACCTTTTTTCCTCTTCCCGGTGAAGAACTACCGGGTGAATACATGGCGCGGAGTATTAGTATTATTTTGATTCTGGTGGTTGTCGCTGCGGTTGCATCCGGATGTACGACATCACCGGCAACATTTCCTGAAAATGGTACCCAGGCCGGCGGCCAGAAGATAACCATTTCCGGTGCTTTCGCCCTGTACCCGATGATGGTGAAATGGGCAGAAGAATACCAGAAGATTCACAAGGATGTCAGGATTGAAGTCTCTGCCGGTGGTGCTGGTAAAGGAATGACCGATGCCCTGACCGGTATGGTCGATCTCGGTATGGTATCCCGGGATATCTCACCGGAAGAGATTGCAAACGGGGCTGCCTATGTTGCCGTTACCAAGGATGCGGTCGTAGTGACCGGGAATGCAGGTAACCCCGCGCTTCCTGCCCTCCAGAAGCAGGGTATCAATAAATCCGTGCTCAGGCAGATCTTCGTGAATGAAACCATCACGGACTGGGGCGTTGTCGTACACCAGTCACAACCATTGGAAAAAATCAATGTGTATACCCGTTCCGATGCCTGCGGTGCTGCTGATGTCTGGGCAAAATACCTGGGGTTCAAGCAGGAAGACCTGAAAGGGACCGGTGTTTTTGGGGATCCCGGGCTTGCCGATGCTGTGAAGTCGGATCGCCTTGGTATCGGGTATAATAATATCGGTTTTGCCTATGATGCCAATACGGGCCTGCCCCTTGACGGGCTGGTAATTATCCCCCTTGACCTGAATGATAACGGTACTATTGATCCCGATGAAGAGGTGTATGCAACCCGCGATGAGATTACTGCTGCAATCGATACCGGGAAATATCCGTCACCGCCAGCCCGTGAGCTGAACCTTGTGACAAAAGGGAATTTCTCCGGACCTTCCAGGGAATTCGTGCGCTGGATCCTGACAGACGGGCAGCAGTATGTAAAGGAATCCGGTTATATCCCTCTGACGGACGAGAGGATCCGCCAGCAGATGGATAAAGTATAGCCGGAGTAATTTTTTTTACCAGGGGTGGCCATCCATGACACGATATTTCCGGGACCGGGCGATCCGCAGTATCCTGTTCGTACCAGCGGCCTTCTCTGCAATCCTGGTAATCGGTATGGTCATCACCCTGTTTGTGAAATCAGTACCGATCCTTTCAACAAAGCCCCTCACTGACCTGCTCTTCTCCTCGTCATGGCAGCCCGTTGCCGGAAACTTCGGATATTTTCCGTTCATCATGGGAACCATCTGGGTAACGGCACTTGCCATGGTTATCGCGATTCCTGTTTCGTTGTTAAGCGCAATGTATCTCTCTGAGTATGCCTCCGGACCGATCAGGGGAATTCTCCAGCCGGTTGTGGATTTGCTGGCAGGCATCCCTTCGGTCATATTCGGGCTCTTCGGCATACTCATAATCGTTCCGCTGATAAAATATTTCATCGCGCCACTGTTCGGGATTACCAGTTCCGGCTATTGTGTCCTTGCCGGGGGGCTTGTCCTTGCCATCATGGTTTTTCCAATCCTGATCTCCCTGTCCTTTGAGGTATTCCAGACGGTTCCCCGGGAGATGCGCGAGGCAGCCCTGGGACTCGGCGCCACCAGCTGGGAAACCACAAAACATGTTGTTCTCAAAAAAGCATTTCCCGGGGTTATCGCCGTCATCATTCTCGGGTTCAGCAGGGCGTTCGGTGAAACAATGGCGGTTCTTATGGTTGTTGGAAACGTAGCCCGGGTGCCCACGTCCGTTTTTGACCCGGCATACCCCCTCACGGCCCTGATAGCGAACAACTACGGGGAGATGATGTCGATTCCGCTCTACGATTCCGCCCTGATGTTCGCCGCGCTTCTGCTGCTTGCAATCGTCCTCGTTTTCAATCTCATGGCTAAATATGTACTCGTGACGCTCAGGAAGGCGGAATAATGGACTTACGGATCGCTGAGGAACGGATCTTCAAGGGTTTGATGTATCTCTCCCTCTTTATTGTTATGGGGAGCCTTTTCTCCGTCTTTGCCATTGTTATCATCAAAGGGCTTCCCGCCCTGAATATCGCCATGGTCACCGAGACGCCCCGCGGCGGGTATTACCTGGGTGGGGGAGGGGGAATTCTCAATGCAATAATCGGGTCGCTGTACCTCGCGGCCGGTGCGGTTTTTCTTGCCACCGTCATCAGCATTCCCACTGCCTGGTACCTGCAGAATTCCTCCAGGAATTCACGGACTGCAGCCACGTTCAGGACCCTTCTTGATGTTGCTGCCGGGATCCCGTCCCTGATTTACGGTGCATTCGTGTTCCTTGTTATGGTTTTTTTCCATGCCCGGGCATCTCTTTTCTGGGGTATCATTACCGTTGCGCTCTTTCTCGTCCCCTTACTGACACGGGCTGTCGACGAGGTGATGCAGACCGTGCCCAAAAAAATCATGGAGGCCTCCGATGCTCTTGGAGCAACCCGGCTGGAAACAATTTTTCATGTGGTGACAAGACAGGCACTCCCGGGTATAATCACTGCCGTACTTGTGGTATTCGGGCGTGGCATCGGCGATGCTGCTGCCCTCCTGTTTACTGCGGGATATACGGATTCTGTCCCGGCATCGCTCAATGATCCTGTCGCTACCCTGCCCCTGGCCATCTTCTACCAGCTCTCAACGCCGTTTCCCCTTGTACAGGAACGGGCCTATGCATCGGCAATCATCCTTCTTGTCATTGTCCTGATAACCTGTCTCGGCTCCCGGTATGTCTCAAAAAAATTCACCAGGTATTGTGTCAAATAAGGTGGTCCCCATGAATGAAACGGAAATCTCCATACAAAATTTCAGCTTATTCATTGAAAACCGGCAGATATTGAAAAATATCTCCGTGGAGATCCCGAAAAACCAGATCACCGCGATTATCGGGCCTTCCGGATGCGGGAAAACGACCCTGTTGCGCAGTATCAACCGGATGGTTGACCTGTATGCACCCGTGCGGACGGAAGGGGAAATCATTATCAACGGGAAGAACGTGTTCGATCCCGATATAAACCTGTCCCGGTTACGGAAAAATGTGGGTATGATTGCTCAGGCTCCCAATCCCCTGCCCCTCTCAATCTACGACAATGTCGTATACGGGCTTCGTATTCATGGCATCCGTGACAAGTCAGCGCTGGATATCAGAGCCGAGAAATGCCTGCAGTCGGTCGGGCTCTGGAGCGAAGTTCATGACCGGCTGAAGGATCCCGCATCGCAATTGTCCCTCGGGCAGCAGCAGCGGCTCTGTCTTGCCAGGGCACTTGCTGTCGGGCCGGAAATTCTTCTCTGTGACGAGACTACCTCCGCCCTTGATCCCATCTCTGCCCGGCATATCGAAAATGAACTGATCGGCCTGAAAAATGAATATTCCATCATCTTTGTCACGCATATCCTGAGACAGGCAAAACGGCTTGCCGATTACGTGGTTTTTCTGTACCTTGGCGAACTCGTGGAGCATGGTCCTGCACACGAGGTTTTTACAAATCCCCGGGATCCGCGGACGAAGGCCTATCTCGAAGGCGTGTTTGGTTAGGAAAGTGTGGTGTTTTCTCAAGCGTGGGATACGGGAATCTTTACCTTCTGTATAAAAAGTGAAGTTGACCCT
>JBAVWM010000261.1:0-17802 GCA_049697815.1 Methanoregula sp.
ATAAATCAATATAAATCTAGAGATCCACATCGAGCCCGAGGATATCCCGTTTTCCCATAAAGACCTCGCGGGCGATCCGGGACAGCCCCCTTGATGCGCACCACTCATCATAGACAGCGATATCACAGCGGAGCAATGCCCGTACTTCCTCCGCAATAACGGGGGCGAGACCGCCGGCAAGCGCCACCTTTGCCCGGGTATTGAGCAAACGGAGTGCCGCGCATTCCATAGCAGCAAACATCGCCACTGCCCGCATCCGTTCACCTTCGGGCAACGAGAAGTTCACGCCTGCGTGCTGGAACGCCTCGTTTGCTGTCCACACTCCGGCGTCTACCTTCCGGATCGCGTCAACGTCGAGCGCTCCGTGCAGAGTGCCGGGCGCAAAGATGCAGGCATCGAACGCCCCGACCAGTCTCCCTCCGGATACGAGAAGGGAGACGGTGTTCGAGCTGATATCAGAGACAATCACATCGCCTCCCAGCGAACTGCAGACCTCGTACGCAATCCCGATCTTCTCGGGGCTGGCCTGGTGAGAATAGGCTTTGAACCGGGGATCAGTAGGGGACCCGCAGTGCAGACCGGGCATGACGACTGCGGGGATCCCGCTTGCTGCCACTTCATCGTACACCCGTGTCCCACCACCGACATGTTTGCCGGCCCCGTCGCGGCTCACGATCCCCCGGTCCTTTACCTTCCGGATATCGGTGATCGATGTGATATTGTCGCCCATGGAATAGCAGATGGCTATTCCCTCAATCTCACCAAGCGGGCAGAGGGGGGTGAGATCGGCAATGCGGAACCCCCTTGCATCCTCTCGCGAGATTTTGAACTCGCCAGACTCTCCGGCAAACCGCATCGCGGTAGTACCGTGATCTATACCGATGAACATACCACTAATCCTATAGGATAGAGGACATATTAGGTAGTGATGTTTGATGTGGTGACAGGTGGGGCCGGGTTCATCGGCTCCCATCTGGTTGACACGCTTGTTGCGCAGGGGAACGAGGTCCTCGTGATCGACTCCCTCTGCAACGGGCACAGGGAGACGATTGCCCGGCATATCGATGATTACAAGGTCAGGTTCGTTCATATGGACCTGCTGGAAGATGGATGGCAGGAACACCTCGAAGGTGCGGACCGGCTGTTCCATCTTGCTGCGGATCCTGATGTACGGCAGAGTGCCGTCAACCCGGATCCGACCATAAAAAACAATATTCTGGTTACCTATCGGGTACTCGAGGCGATGCGCCTGCACAATATCCCCGAACTTGTTTTTACATCTACTTCCACCGTGTACGGTGATGCAACAGTCATCCCCACACCGGAAAATTATACGTCCCTCGAACCCATCTCCGTGTACGGTGCGAGCAAGCTTGCCTGTGAAGCGCTGATCTCTTCATATTGCCACTCCTTTGGTATGAAGGCATGGATCTTCCGGTTTGCCAATATCATCGGTGCACGAAGCGGACACGGCGTGATTAAGGATTTCATCCATAAACTAAAGGAGAACCCGGAAGAACTGGAGATCCTCGGCGACGGGAAACAGACCAAATCATATCTCGAAGTGCATGAGTGCATTGCAGCAATGCTCTATGCCACCGGCAAGGCCCGGGGTACCGTCAATATCTTCAATATCGGGTCCGAAGACTGGATCGACGTAAAGAGCATCGCGGAGATCGTCACCGAAGAGATGCACCTACCCCACACGAAATTCAGATTTACCGGAGGGGAGCGTGGATGGGTAGGTGATGTCCCCAGGATGCAGCTCTCCGTTGAGAAGATCAAGGGACTCCGGTGGAAACCACAGACCGGTTCACGGGAAAGTGTCAGGATAGCGGTAATAGACCTGCTGAAAGAACGGTGAGGTTTTTATGAAATATATCGTTGTTCTCGGTGATGGCATGGCGGACGAGCCGCTTGAGAAACTGGGGGGAAAGACCCCGCTCGAGTTCGCACAGACTCCCAACATGGACCGGATGGCACGCGACGGCGCCTGCGGGTTGCTCCGGACCATTCCTGATGGGTTCGAGGCGGGCAGCGATATCGCCAACATGGCCATTCTCGGCTATGCCCCGGAGAAGTATTATACCGGACGGGGTCCTCTCGAGGCGCTGAGCACGGGGGTTGACCTTGCCCCGGATGATGTGGCATACCGCTGCAACCTTGTTACCGTCGAAGAGAACACGATGGTCGACTTTTCGGCAGGCCACATCTCCAGCGCAGAAGGAGCGGAGCTCTTCACATCGCTCCAGAAGGCTGTGCCGGAGGTTATGCTCAAAGCCGGTGTCAGTTACCGCAACCTGCTCGTGGTTCATGGGGGCAAGGGCGCGGTGTCCACCCCGCCGCACGATATCGTAGAGCAGGGGGTATTCCCATTCCTGCCCACGGGTGGAGATGCCGATCTGCTCCTCAGGTGCATGGAAACAAGCCGGCAGATCTTCGATAACCATCCCGTCAACAGGGCCCGGATCAGGGAAGGGAAGCGCCCGGCTACCCGGATCTGGCCGTGGAGCGGCGGGCACAAGCCGGCGTTCCCCCCGTTTGTGAAGAAATACGGGAAGAAAGGCGGGATCATCTCAGCTGTCGATCTCCTGAATGGAATCGCCCGTTGTGCCGGTATGGAAGGTATCAGTGTCCCGGGGGCTACCGGTTATCTTGACACCGATTACGATGCCAAGGCACGGTACGCGCTCGATGCAATCAAACACCTGGACTTTGTCTACGTCCATATCGAGGCACCGGACGAGGCCGGCCATCTCGGAAGTATTGAGGAGAAGGTCACGGCGATAGAAAGGATAGACGAAGTTGTCGGGACAATCCGCGACCAGTTCGACGGGGTACTCGCGGTGCTGCCCGATCACCCGACCCCGATCCGGGTAAAAACCCATACGCGCGATCCCGTGCCCTTCGTCGTCACCGGCAAGGGAACGGACGGGAGTGCAGCGTATTCGGAAGCGGCAGGCAGGTCCGGGGGACTCGGGACGAGAAACGCAACGGAGTTCTTAGAGTTCCTTTTCTCGTAAGGAAAGGGTGGCATCAGTCCCCTGCATCATCACGAATCAGTGGGGGTAACTTTCATCATCTGCCAAATCCTCTTGGGGGTACAATAAATTTTCTTTGAACCCCATCACTTTTTCTTGCCCTGCCAGATCATGAATGCCGGTGCATATCCGGATAATCAGGTCAAAACCGGTAATATCTCCGGGGAGGATGCTGATCTCATCCATGATTTTGTGAAGAGCTGAGTGCGATAAAGCACATCTCTGGGGAACCGCTGGTCACATCAAAGGGGCGCTATTGAAGTTTGCCGGTTCTATCGCACCCTTCCAACAGTGTACCACTCAGGACATAATTAAGGATATCAATTCGGTCGAACATACCTGGAGGCTAAATACCTCAATTTCTGGGTTCGTCTAAAAGAGTAAGCAATTTTTCCCGGGCCATGGCCGAGGGCGGGTCCCGGGTAATAACTCACAGGACTGCCGGATACGTTATTTGAAAAAAATGTATAAGTTCCGTGTCCATTCCCTGATATGCAGCGCTGTCAAGAGCGTTCTGGAGAAGGATTGCGGTATTCCATTTTTTTTCTTGGACCCCCACTGATTGCAATTACTTTTGTCATCGAAAATTACCTGCCGTTCCGTATTTATAACCGGGTTTTTAACGGGGAAACGGTCACTCCGGTTCAGAAGACAATTTCATCTTGTGCGAACCTCACTTTCTGCATCGGCTTGTCAGCCGCGTATCCCAACGGGCAGAGGATCACAGGTACAAGGGGCGGGGGGATCTTCAGGATCCGGGAAAACTCTTTGGGGTCGAACCCTCCCATCGGGCAGGAATCAAAACCAAGTGATTTTGCACCGTTTAAGGCATTTCCCAGCGCAAGATATGTCTGGGCCTGCGACCATGCCAGTTTCTGGTCCGGTGACATCGTACTGGTGAACTGGATCGCCATCCCAACGACCATCTTTTGCATCTCTTCGGGTACACCGCTTTTTTTCAACAGGATCCCAAGTCTGCTGATGAGGCTGTCGTAATCTGGATCTGCACAGAAGACAAGCAGATGCGAACAGGTGGTGATCTGTTCCTGATTAAAGGCCGCCGGCCTGAGCTGCTCTTTCGTCTTCTGGTCTGTGACAAGTTTGATCTTCCATGGCTGGAGGTTCAATGCAGAAGGAGCAAACCGCACCATATCGAGTAGCTCGCTTACCTTTGCTTCAGGGATCTTTCTGCCGTCAAACTTCTTTGTCGCATACCGCGCCATCACAATCTTTCCAAACTCCATAGTGTACACCTCTGCTCACTATCGGTTGATACCGCATTTCCTCTATTTATACATGTGGCCGATACCAAAGAAGGGGAATGAATCGTATGAGAAATGAAAATTTTTGCTCTGGAGAAATCTTTTCAATATTTCTGACGCTCTTAGGGGAACGCACGCATGCTGCCCCGCCGCTGGGGCATCCCCTGTCGTGATGATGACGTAATACCTGGTAAGGAAATGACGGAAATTTCCGGTAAAAAACCGTAGGAAAAGATTAACACTTGGTTTATCCTGTCGGGCGCAGTTTCACTCTGCGCCAATGCAGTTATTACCGATGCGGTAAACGTGTACTGTAATGAAAAAGAACCTGCTGATGTGGGACGAATCGCTCTTCCGCGACCCGGACGTGCTGGAGATCGACTATGTTCCCGAGCAGTTCGAGTTCCGTGACGCCCAGATGCGCGAACTCGCGTTCCAGATCCGGCCCGGGCTCCGGGGCGGCAGGCCCCTCAATACGGTCTGTAAAGGCCTGCCCGGTACGGGAAAGACCACAAGCATCAAGAAACTCTTTGCAGAGATCGAGGAGACGACAAAGAAACTCGTGCCGGTCTATATCAATTGCCAGATCGACAATACCAAGTTTGCGATCGTCTCGCAGATCTATAAGAAGCTCTCCGGCCACCTCCCCCCTTCATCCGGTACCTCCTTCAAGCAGGTCTTCGATGCGGTTGCCCGCATCCTGATCAAGGAGGACATCGTGCTCCTCGTTACGCTCGATGATGCGAACTACCTCCTGTACGAGAACGAGATCAACAAGGTGCTCTACACGCTCCTGCGCTCGCACGAAACCTACGAAGGCACCCGCATTGGCGTAATTGTGATCATCAGCGATATGGACGTGGATCTCTCGCGGGCCGTGGACGCCCGCGTTGCCTCGGTATTCCGGCCAACCGAGATTTACTTTGCACCCTACAGCGATGAGGAGATCCGTGAGATCATGAAAGCCCGCGTAATGCAGGGGCTGTTCCCCGGTGTCCTTCCTGACGATCTGCTCGACCTTGTCGTCCGGCAGACAACCGGCAGCGGGGACCTCCGCGTGGGTATCGACCTCCTGAAACGGGCAACGCTCTCTGCAGAACGGGCCGCCCGGCGCAGTATCGAGCGCGAGGACATCTGCGTTGCCTACGAGATTTCAAAATACCTGCACCTGAATTACACGATAAAGACGCTGAAGGATGAGGAGCGCCTTATCTTAAAGTCCCTCGCAGAACGGAGTTCGAAAGAGCATGAGATGAATGCGGGGGACGTGTACAAGGAGATCAAGGAATCGAATGCCATCGGGTACACCCGCTTTTATGAGATCGTCAAGAAAATGGACGCAATGCGCCTCATCAACCTGCAGTACCGTGAGGGAAAAGGACGGACGCGAATCATCACGCTCCGGTATGACCCGGAAAAGGTACTTGAATACCTTAGATAGCCGTATCTCAACACCACGTCCCAAATATTTCAAAAATCTTATCTATCCCAAACCCCTCATTAATCATGCAGGGGTTTTCTTTTATGTTAAGTGTAAACGAACTGGCACTCGAGATTTTTGATAACCTGGCCGACCTGGTCGAGGAATTCAATGGCGCATACCACGAACTGGACAATGGCGCCCGCATCGTTGATTGTGGTGTGAGCACGCGGGGCGGCTATGCGGCCGGCAGGGCATTTACGGAGATATGCATGGGTGGCCTTGGAGAGGTCAACTTCCGCATGGGGCAGATCAAGGAGTTCCCGATGCCGTTCATAGAGGTCGCAACCGATTTTCCGGCCATTTCGTGCCTCGGGTCCCAGAAAGCCGGGTGGACAGTAAAGGTCGGCAACTACTTTGCCATGGGAAGCGGTCCTGCGCGGGCGCTCTCCCTCAAGCCCAAGCATACCTTTGAGGTTATTGAATACGAGGACGATTTTGACTGTGCCGTGATCTGCCTTGAGAGCGACCATCTCCCGAACGCGGAGGTCATGAGCAAGATCGCTGAGGAATGTCATGTCGATGTCGCCAATGTCTGCGCTGTTGTCGCGCCAACTTCCTCCATTGTCGGTTCGATCCAGGTTTCCGGACGGTGTGTCGAGACTGCGATTTACAAGCTCAACGAGCTCGGGTTTGACACGAAAAAAGTCATCGCTGCGATGGGAACTGCACCAATCCCACCCGTCCGTGGACCCAAACTCGCGATGGGTGTGACAAACGACGCCACCATCTACCACGGCAGGATCAACCTGACACTCAAGGCACCCGAGATCAAGGACTATCTCGAAAAGATCCCGAGCAACAAGTCCAAGGGATACGGCAAGCCGTTTAACGAGATCTTCAGGGAAGCGGGGTATGATTTCTACAAGATCGATACATCACTCTTCTCACCCGCAGAGGTTGTAATCAACGAGCTCACCTCGGGTGAGGTTTACCATGTCGGTGCCGTGAACACCGATGTGGCCCTGAAGTCATTCGGGCTGATGAAGTAAAGGTAAACCGGTAATAATCTTTTTTGCTGTTTTTAAAAAATCCTGAATAAGGTAAAATTATCTGATTCCTGTCAAAGGAACTTATCGAGAATCGATAAAACGGTCAGGAAACCGGATCGATATCATATCATTAGTCGGACGATTAAAAAAATTACACTGTAGAAAACATTTATTGACGTGATATGATGCGCCCCCTCCTGCGCCACCAGTCTCCCGTTGGGGGACGGGGCGCATTGCGATGCCCCGAGTCAGGTTACAGGTAATACATCGTCATCGCAACGGGGGTTCCCCAGAGGCGGGGGCTACGCCCCCTGGAGCGTCTGAGATTCCCAAATGATTTCTCCCTCAATAAAAAATTATTCTGATCTCTTCATTGTCAGGAAATACGGGATGACGACCAGCACGACAACGAGAATCCCCATGAATTGCAGGAAGAAATACAGGAGTTGTTCGCGGGTTTCATCATAGAACCGCAGATCGAAGCCGAACGACCTGTTCCACTGGACAAGAGTTGTATTGTCGCCAAACCTCGTCACGTTTGCTCCGGTACTCAGGCCGGCAAGGAGCGGGTTTTGTACATTGAATTCCTGCGGGATGGTCACATTCACATGGTAGGGCTTTTCAAAAACTCCCTGCAGGTGGTTGTCCTTGAGGGGCGCGATATACGATACCGTGTAGTTTCCCTTTGGAAACGTAATGGTCTGGGGCCGACCCCATGCAGTACTACGGTTGAATTCAACCGGCATACCGTTTGCCGTGAGGTTTACCCACCCCACCGCCAAGGGTACGTTCTCCCCCATAAACCCAATCTCGGCAAATTCATACCGGGAGGTATCGTTAATCTCAATGGAGGCCTGGTACGCCGTGCCATTGGGGAAGATCCGGTAATCTGCTGACAGGGCCCCTATGGGAGGGACAAAAACCAGCAGGATTACAAGTGCAGCGCAGAGAGCAGCGAGGGAAGATCTGCGTTGATCTCGATCGGGGGTTCGCATTGTTTGATCACCGTATCCGGGTCCTTGAGGAGATGGCCTGTAACAACGCAGACGATCCTCTCGTTCCGGTCGATTGCACCTGCCTTGACAAGTTTGCGTATGCCGGCGACCGATGCAGCCGACGCAGGTTCGACACCGATACCTTCCTTTCGCGCAAGATCCCGCTGCATCTGCAGGATCTCATCATCGGTAACGGTCTCTGCAAGGCCGCCGGTCTTACGGATTGCGATAAGGGCTTTCTCGGCATTCACCGGTGCTCCAATCCTGATTGCGGTTGCAACGGTTTCGGGATTCTGTTCAGGAATTACCGCGGGCAGGTTCTCACGGATCGCTTTTACGACCGGACTTGATCCCTGAGCCTGGATCCCGGTCATCATCGGGAGCCGGTCAATGAAACCAAGTTCCTCAAGTTCCATGAACCCCTTGTAGACTGCTGAGATATTACCGGCATTCCCTACCGGGAGCACGAACCGGTCCGGGACATCCCCCAGCTGGTCAAGCGCCTCAAACCCGATGGTCTTCTGTCCCTCGAGACGGTACGGGTTGATGGAGTTGAGGAGATAGAGGCCATGGGAGAGGCAGAGGTCGTGGACCATCTCGAGGGCACGGTCGAAGTTGCCACGGACAGAGATGACCTTTGCACCATGCATCAAGGCCTGCGCAACTTTTCCCACTGCCACCTTTCCGGCCGGGAGCAGGACAACCGCCGGTATACCCGCTTTTGCTGCATAGACTGCAAGGCTGGCAGAAGTATTGCCGGTACTTGCGCAGGCCACGCTCTTCTTCCCCAGCTGGACAGCCATCGAAACACCGACGGTCATGCCCCGGTCCTTGAACGAGCCGGAGGGATTCATCCCCTCATGCTTGGCATACAGGTGTTTAAGGCCCATCTCTTTACCAAGACGCTCGAGATGATACAGCGGTGTGCCTCCTTCCTGTAAGGTAACCGGCGGGATGGTTACCGGCAGCAGTTCCTTATACCGCCAGACCGAGAGTGGCCGGTTGTTCCAGGTTTTCCGTTTCAGGGACAGGGAATCAAGCGGGTATCTGACCGCAAGAAGATGACTGCATTTTTTGCAGTTATAGATGATCTCGTCAGCGGGAAAGGTGGCTCCACAGTTGACGCATGCGAGATGGTACATGAGGATCTTTTAGCCGGCTGAATACATATAGGCGTGCGGTTCTCCCAAGCGGACAAAAAAAAGCGGTATAAAAGAATTTTCACATGAGCGCGGATCATCTCCCGCTGGTATCACGAGAGAGTGAGCGGTAGAGCGCATCCTTGCGGTCTTTTTCCACCGGGAACTGGCGGCGGGTTGTTGCGATTATCGCTGGATCGAGATCCGTAAAGACCAGCTGTTCCGACTCGTTTGCCCTGCTGATGATGGTGCCCTGCGGATCTGCAGTCATAGAGTTACCAGAGTAGGATTCGACAGGAGTCTGACCTGTTGTATTCACGCCAACGATATACATCTGGTTCTCCAGGGCCCGCGCCTGGATAAAGAGCTCCCAGTGCCGGGTACGGACATGAGGCCATGCAGACGGAATAAAAACAGCCTGCGCACCCTGTTGGGCATAGAGGCGGAAGAGATCAGGGAACCGCAGATCATAACAGATGGCAATACCACAGGCAAGTGAGTCAAGAGGAAACAGTCCCAGATCTGTTCCCGGGGAGTTTCCTTCATCCTCATGCCCGGAGGAGAACAGGTGCATCTTCGCATAGGTGGAGAGAATCCTGCCATCCCTGCCAATAGCAACAGCAGTATTTTTCGGGAGGGGATCGTTTACCTGCCGGAAAGAGCCGAGAATACTGATCCCGTTTTCTTTCGCATATCCCTGAAGTGTGGTTACAATACTCCCGTGGATGTCCTGAATGTTTTTCCGTGGCTGCGGATCCCAGCCGGTGGCAAACTGCTCGGGAAAGCAAATAAGGGTCGCACCGGAAACTGCAGCATGCCGGATAAACATACCTGCCTTTTCAAGAGTCTTTTCAGGCTCTTCCCAGATGCTGGAGATCTGGGCACTGCATATCCTGACAACAGACGAATTCTGCATAAACGGGCCTCCTTACAGCGGAAGTGGGCTTCCCGGCATTCTGGATAGTCTTCAAAGATTAAAAAATCAGTATTCGTACAGCACGGATTCATCAATCCGCGTGTACGTAGAAAGATCCTGGGGTTTGAAATGAATACCGATCTCACGGGCTGCACTCTCCGGTGAATCGGACGCATGGATAACATTGCGGCCGATGTCAATACCGTAATCGCCGCGGATGGTCCCCGGCGCTGCTTCCTGCGGGTTTGTCGCACCGATCACCTTACGGACAATCGACACGACATTGCGCCCTTCCCACACCATGAGGAAAACCGGTCCCCCCATGATGTAGTGCTTAAGGGAAGGGAAGAAGGGTTTTAAGAGATGTTCCTTGTACTGCTCGGTAACCCGAGGTTCGGGTAACTTCTCGAACCGGGCCGCAACAAGTTTCAGGCCCTTCTTTTCAAGCCGGGAAACGATCTCGCCCACGAGACCACGCTGGACAGCATCGGGTTTGACCATGACGAAGGTGCGGTCCATGGGGCGATTTCACTCCTTCTTACTGGCAGCTTTCCTGCCGGCAGCGGTCCATTCAACACGGCGGGGGACCCTGCCGAGCTTGTGATTGTTCTCGCACTTCGAGCTGCAGAAGTAAAAGATCGTCCCGTCTTTCTTGACGAACATCTTGCCGGTACCCGGCTCAAGCGGGACACCACAGAACGTGCAGACATGCTGTTCGACCATGCCCTTCACCGCCTCGACATTTTCTTTGCTTCGCGCTCGGTTTCAAGGAGCATGATGATATCTCCTTCCCGTATGGGGCCTACCGTGTTGCGCGTGATGATCCGGCCCTTGTTGTTGCCATCGAGGATACGGCACTTCACCTGCATCGCCTCACCGTGCATGCCGGTTGAGCCAACAACCTCGATTACTTCTGCCGGCGTTGCATCATCTGCCATGATAAGAACCTCACGCCTTCAGCGCGGCGAGCTGCTTTGCAAGATCTTCAATCGTTTCTTTTGCCTTGCCGGGCTTTACAATGGCTGCTGCAGCAGAGCCTACATCGAGACCGCTCGCGGCACCGATATCGTTCTGCTTGTTGATGAAGATGTATGGGATCTTCTTCTCATCACAAAGAGGGCCGAGGTGCATGACGATCTCTTCGGGTTCGACATCGGCACCGATGACGACGAGCGCTGCAATCCCGCGTTCAATGGCTTTTGTTGCCTCGTTAGATCCCTTCTTGATCTTTCCGGTATCTCTTGCAACCTCAAGGGCTTCGAGCGCCTTGTTCTGGAGCTCCTCTGGAGCCTCTGTTTTAACGTATCCTTTTGCCATAACTCACCTCATTCAGGAGTTGAATGCTCCTTCATTACTCATCAGTCAGCAATGATGTAGCCATATCAATTCGACAGGAACAGAAATAAAGGTTTGTGCACGGAGATTCAGCCCGTCGCATGCACAGAAAAACCCGTCCCCGGTTCACCTGATCCGGATTATCCTGAAAGCCGGTAAATATCCGTACCGCCGGATGAATAAATTTTCTCAAGTCCCGCTGCCGGCAGCGTCACGTTATACCGCTCGCGTTCCGGGTCCCCGACATAGAGCAGCGTTGCATGGTATTTTTTCATCAGGGGAATGGTTTCTTCCTGCTGTTCGTAAATCATCCTGACATCGGTACTGCGGGTACCAAACCACCCGTCCTTGTCACCCCTCCACATGAACTCATGGAATGGCATACCGATAATAGTCGGGATCCCGGTAAAGGAGGAGATACGGGAATAATAGGTATAATCCCCTCCCTCCGCTTCGACAATGAGTTCATTGCCGGAAAGCGATCGGAGGAAGGATACCGCATCAGCATCGGCCGGATGCGTATTGTCAAGATAGGCAAGCCCGTCAAGGGTACCGGTGCCGTAATCGTACGTGAACGAGACGAGGAACGGCATAGCGAAGAGACAGACAATTACTATGACAGCAGCAACGGCAGACACCCGGTTGGATGTCCGGGGTATTTTCCCCCAGTCCTGCAGCCATATCGCCACCATAGAAAAGGCTGCAATCCCGAGCATCATCCATATGGGAAGATAGCACTTGAAGACCGTGTTCATCCGGAAATAGGTATCGCCCATGCTGTCTTTGAGGTAGAAGAATTCGCACAGGACAAGGATCACAAGCCCGGGGATGGCAAGGAGATCGGGAAGTTTCTTCTCATTTTTAATGATGAGGTAAATGAGAGGAATTGCCGCAATTGCTGCTGCGTAATATCCCGCAAGGACAAACGGCAGTACCGCAAGAAGGTACCAGGGGCGTTTTTGCATATCTTTTGAAAGAACTGCAATAAAAATTGCAATAAACAGCCCGTTCACGAGAAGGAACTGCAGCGGTTCGCTCGGAGTATGGACAAGGGAAATCCCTCCGGTATTGGTCACCAGCTGCAGGTAAAACGGCAGGTAGGCGAGGATGGAAAGTAGGGGAATCGTGATAAGAAACATCCATGATGCCGGTTCCCTTATCGTCGACCGGTTCCGCCATAGGATTAATGCACCGAAAAAGAGGGTGATCGGTGCATACAACAGCACGTCCCAGGTATTGATGAGCGGCATGGAGCCAAGGCTGATGGCGCACAACAGGCAGACAGCCCACCGGCCGCGGGACTCCAGCGATTCCCACTTCCTGTAAGCAAAGAGGAGGAGAAAGATCAGGAATGCCTGGTTAAAAAGTGAGATGACATGCGCATGGACATCCCCCCAGAGGAAGGAAAAGAGCGGGTATTCGTTGATGGTGTTGGTGATGGTCCGCGTGCTGTCCCACAGAACGGAGCTCATTGCTTTGCCCTGGGCAATCTGGTAGAAGAATGACGGGTTCGGGAGGAAGAGTACGAGCAGGGGCAGCCAGCGGAACCGGTCGAGGACAAGGGTCCCGATGGCATACACGTTCACGGCCGCAAGAGCGAACACGGTCGGGAGGGCGAGGTTGAACGCAATATTCGAGGGGACCCCGCTTACGATGGCAAGGCAGCCGAACAGCCAGTACCCGAGGTAATAATAGACATTAAGCGTTCCACCGCCGAACCAGGGATCGAGGGGGGGAACGATTGGTGAGCGGATGATCGATGCCAGAAATGCATGATCCATAAATTTTTCCGCAAAGGATATGGTGGGATTCGCAAACCGTACATCGAGCATCAGGAGAAAGCAGATAAGGAACAGGAGCCCCCAGTGCCATTCTTTCTTCAGCTCAGCGAGAGAGTAGTGCCGGTACCAGATATGGTATGCGAGAAGAAGGAGGAACGGGATAAGGGAAAGGACCACCGGTATCCGTACCAGTCCGCAGTACCAGGACAGGACAGTAAAGAGCAGGAGCGACGCGGAGAACGAGACCGGAAAAGCAAAACTACCAAACGTCTGTTTCAGGGAGGGGTATACCGAGATCTGGAGCAAAATGAGCACTGCAAGCCAGCTGATGACAAAAAAGACCTGCTGTTCAGTTGACAGGGGGATCCCCCCCGCCAAGCTTGCCGTTGAGAGCAGTTTTTATACTCGGAATTACCCAGCCGCCGAAGTAATAGATCGAAACAATACCGCCGGCCAGGGTCACGAGATTCTTGATGAGATGGTCGATCACCGCAACCAGGATCGCCGACCCAGCCGAGATCCCTCCGGCCAGACCGAAGGTAATCGCAAGGGCAGCTTCGTACGTACCCATTCCTCCCGGCGTAAGGGGGACGGCTTTCACGAGGTTGCCGATGACAACGGCGAGAACAACAAGAGCAAAGGGGACCTGCAGTTCGAACATATAGACTACCGCATAACAGACAAGGATATCGAGAATCCAGATAATTATTGACGAGGTTCCAAGCACCGTAATGGACCTGAGACTGAGCGAGGCTTGTCTGATCTCGTGAAGCATGGTCAGCATCATTGCAATGTACTTGTTCTCCGATGAGAATTTGCCGATAAAGAGGAGAAATACAAAAAAAAGGATGCCGGCGGCGAGCGTTACGATGATCAGGGTCGTGAACCATCCGGGGACGTCCAGGACAAAAAAAAGGGAGAGCGCCCCGAGAAGCGCAACCGTAAAGACATCGAATACCCGCTCGACAACGATAGAAGACACCCCTTCAGAATAGGAGGTATTGAATTCATGCTTCAGGATAAAGACCCGGATAAAATCCCCGAGGCGTGCCGGGACGATCAGGTTCACGGTCTGGCTGACAAAAATACATGCCGTGGAAAATATGACCCCGACATTGTAATTCAGGTTGTTTAAAATGTAATGATACCTCCAGCCGCGGAGCCACCAGGCGCCCAGGCAGAAAGCCACTGCAACGACAAGATAGAGCGGGACGACATGCTGAAATGCAAGGTAGAGATCATCGCGGATACTGTAGAGCATGTAACCGAGTATGGCGGCTGCAATAAGCGTCGGTATGACTATGGTGCTAACTTTTCGATACATGGATCTGCCACCACAGGTACAGAATTGCTGTACCCATCTCAAAAACATCCCTGAATCGTACCGTTGTACCTTTTCCTGCACGCCACCGGACCGGCAATTCCACAACCCGGTAGCCGGCCCGCTGAGCACGCACGAGGATCTCGGTATCCCAGAACCAATGGTTCGACCGTATGGCCGGAAGGAGAGGAAGGATCCGCTCCCGATTAAATGCCTTGAACCCGCACTGGTGGTCATAGATCCTGCTGCCCAAAAAGAGTCTGACAAGGAGATTATAACTCCGGCTCGCGATCTCCCGGCCTTCAGTGCGTACAATATCGCTGGCAGGCAACAGCCTTGAACCGGTCGAGATATCCGATCCATTTCGAATGGCCGATATCAGGGCAGGAAGGTGCTGCATGTCCGTGGCAAGGTCAACATCATAGTAACTGACGATTGTCCCTTTGGATTCACGGATTGCCTGGTTCAGTGCCCGGCCCCGTCCCTGACGCTCATCATGGTGAAGGAGGCGGACCCGGCGGTCCCGTGTTTCATACTGCCGGACAAATTCAGTACTGCCATCGGTACTCCCGTCTTCTGCAACAATTATTTCAAATTCGCGGGTTATTCCGGACAAGGTTTCAAGGGAAACATTCAGGGCAATCTCAAGCGAAGAGCGATCATTGAATACCGGAATGATGGCCGTAATTTCAGGTCCGGTCACGGGAGTCCCTCTTCTGTATACAGGCAGCCACTTCTATCCCGGCCCTGATCGATCCCTCCATGCTCCGCTCGGGGTAATTCGTCTTTGAGAACATACCGGCCATAAACAAACCCTGGTTTTCGTATGCCGGAATCAGTGATTTGTATCCCGTGGTATAGACCGGCCCGGCCCAGGGATCAACTGCTACCCGGTGCCACCGGATCTCATTCCGGGCAATGGAAAAACGGGTACAGAAGTCATCGATCAGGGTCTTGTCGATATGGGCAGGGACAGTACCGGAGAAATAAGAGGCCAGGTATACCAGGTGCTCCCCATAGCGGTCGACCGGGATGAAATTCGTATGACTGACAACGGCACCGTACGGTGCACTGTCTTTCATGTTCAGCCAGTAAATGCCCCGGGTTACATCCCGGTCTATCGCAAGGGTAACACATGCCGCTCCCTGGTAGGGAACGGGAGGCATGACAGGACCTCCGGCTTTCTGGAGTTCCTGGGGCGGGATGGTGGATATGACCGCATCAAAATGGGTACCGTTTACGCGCCAGCTCCCCTCTTCACGGGATATCGAGGACACCGGGCATTGTGTCTGGATGGTCCCCTGCTTTTTCTCAATGGTTTTTTTCAGGGCTTCGATAATACGATGGAACCCCCCGTTGAGGTATCCAAGGTTTTCCCCGGACATACCGCGGTCCGACCGGATTGCAATCCTGCTGAAAAGCCATGCAGCAGAAACCTCCGTTCTCCGGTCCCCGAACTTGCTTTTGAGCAGGGGCTCGAAAAAAGAGGAATAGACATTCCGGCCGATATGGTCAATGATATAGCGTTCCGCCGGGACATTATCGAGAGCGGAGAGGTCGGCAGATTTTGCCGTGAGCGTGAGATAGGCAAGTTTCGCTTTGTCAATGAGCGAGAGTTCGGGATACCGGAAGATCTCCCAGGGAGTATTCAGGGGATAGACCGTGCCGCCGGAGTAATACCCGGTGGTCCCGGTCCTCCATTCAAGACTCTCAAAGAGCCCCAGTCCGCGGAGGAGGGCAAAAAGGTGATTGTCAGAGGAGAAACAATGGTGGTAATACCGCTCGATCCAGTAACCATTCACATCATAGGATGACAGACAGCCGCCAAGGTAAGGCAACTTTTCAACCAGCAGGACTTCATGTTCACCGGCGAGTGCGCGTGCTGCAACGAGGCCCGTTAATCCTCCACCGATGATGCATATCCGCATGCTCATGCTCCATAGTATTTTTCATGGCGAAATGAAAAAGGCTCCGTAAAAAAGCGGTAAAAATCCAATACACCCTCGTAGATATTATAAGAAAGTTTTTGTACTGTCGAAATAAAGGTTCATACCAGCAAAAGGACTTAAAAGAATTAAAAGAAAATAGTTATCCGTTAGCCCATTGGATGGTGTAACCAAATGCGCGTATTTTTCATAGGTTTTGGTCAAGCGGGCGGTAAAATTGTCGATATGTTTATCGAGCAGGATAAGAAGCTCGGGACCAACAGCTTCAGGGGAATTGCCGTAAATACTGCGCGAACCGATCTGATGGGACTAAAACACATTGAGATGAAAGACCGGATCCTCATCGGGCAGACCATGGTCAAGGGCCATGGCGTAGGCACCGATAATGTAACCGGTGCCCGCGTTACTGCAGATGAAATCGACAGCATCATCAGCGCTATAGACATGCGAGGTACCCACGATGTCGATGCATTTGTAATTGTCGCCGGTCTCGGGGGAGGTACGGGATCAGGCGGGTCACCGGTCCTTGCCCGCCACCTCAAGCGGATTTACCGTGAGCCGGTCTATGCCATCGGGATTATCCCGGCACCGGAAGAAGGCCGCCTGTACTCTTACAATGCAGCCAGGAGCCTGACCACTCTTGTGAATGAATGTGACAACACCTTTATTTTTGACAACAGTGCATGGAAAAATGAGGGGGAGAGTGTAAAAGGTGCTTTCCATCGCCTGAACAATGAAGTGGTGCGAAGGTTCGGCGTACTGTTCCGTGCCGGTGAAATAACCCGGATGGGAGTCGGGGAAATGGTAGTCGACTCCAGTGAAATTATCAATACCCTCCGCGGAGGCGGTATCACTTCCGTGGGATATGCAATCAGCGAAGTGCTGAGTAAGCGCACAAAGGATAAAAGAGGGCTTATCGGGGGGCTCAAGAATAAATTCGGTGCCAAGAAGGACGCAAACGAACAGGTCCTGCTTGGGGAAGACCGTACGGCAAAGATTGTTGCACTCGTACGGCGGGCCATGCTCGGCAGGCTGACCCTTCCCTGTGATTATTCAACCGCAGAGCGTGCACTGGTCCTTGTAGCGGGTCCTCCCGATGAAATGGATCGCAAAGGTGTTGAAAAAGCGAAGAGCTGGGTTGAGGAAAATATCGCCGGTGTTGAAGTGAGGGGGGGAGACTACCCGGTCAGCAGCGAGTATGTAGCTGCTGTTGTCATGCTGGCAACGGTGGGGAATGCCCCAAGGATCAAGGAACTTCTCGATATTGCAAAGGAAACGAAAGAAGATGTTATTAAGTCAAAAGAGAAAAAAACCAGTATGTTTGAGGAAGGTATTGACCCCTTATTTGAGTGAGGTTACTGATGAAGGGATTCATTAAGTGGATTTTAATTGCGGTATCTCTGATAGTATGCATACAGGCAGTTACTGCGTTTGGAGTGTCATCAATAACAGTTGATCCTTCCGGATCACTGCTTCCAGATACTTCGGTGGTTGTATCGTACAAGGTTGACATAGGAGGAGCCGGTACTGCGACATTTACGTCAGACAACGAATTACAGATGTCCACGGATCTGGAGGATGCGAAATGGACATA
>JBAVWM010000262.1:0-2103 GCA_049697815.1 Methanoregula sp.
CCGTGGAACTCCCTCCCCATCAAGAGCGGGAGGCGGGCTCTCTCCCGCAGGGAGCGGGAGGGGATTCCCGCCGGCACCAGCGGGACCGGCCAAGAGATTACCGTCCTGCCCGATCTCCACGAGAGCGGTATCAGTAAGCCGGAAAAACCGGATGTTCCTGTAATAGTCAACGGCCCAGATCTCGCAGGAGCGGCCGGGCGATGGCGGGACCCGGCTGAGGCCGGCAATCGCGGGCCTGAACTGTACGGCCATCCCGGCCACGAGTTCATTGAGCCGCTTGGTCCGGCAGATGCGGACGATCGTTGTCCGGCCGAAAAAGTCGGCGATGATGAAATCGGCAACGCTGCCATGATACCGCCGGCAGAGCATGACGAAGCCCCGCGCTTTTGCTATCGGTAGCGCGGTGTCGATCGCTTTCTGCGGCACCGGTCCCCTGCTCATCCGGGTACTCCGGAGCTTTTGCGATAATTGGCCCGCGGTACTTCAGACCGCAGCTCGCGGTTGATCGACCGGGTCCGGACGCTGATATTGTAGAAATGCCGGTTGCTCTTCGTCACCATGATCCGCTGCAGTTCCTCGCCCGCATTCTTCAGTTCTTTTTTGATAACGGGAAGGATCAGGAAGAGCGGGATCTTTTCCGTTACTATGTCAGGCCTCCGGGGCATCAGGGTCCACGCTCCTCTTCAAGACTGCAGATCCGGCGATCCATGCGATCGATCGTCAGCTCGATGTGGTCTTCGAGAATGTCGAGCCGGTCGTGAAGATGGCCCGCCTCTTTTGCAAGGCCCTGCCCCATCGTTTCCTGGCGCCGGATCATGGACCGTACCAGGTCCCTCAGTGAGACCTCGAACAGCCCGTACGGCACTTCAGCATCCGGACCCGGGTCTGGCATGGGATTCTGCTTGAGTTGCGGCTCTTCGGACCGGAACAGCAGGGGCCTGTCGTAGAGTTCCGTCTTGCGGAACACCGCCGGTATTTCCGGCTGTGATGGCATCGCTGATTCCGGTCTGCCGGACGGAGGGGGTTCCGTCTGTTCTGCCACACCTTCCGCTCCGTGCCGGCGCGCCCGCCGCAATTCTTCATTCTCCTTTTGCCCGTAGGGCATGGTTTTATCAGGTTCTTTGGGATTTTTTTCCGAAGCCTGATGTGCCTCTTGGAAATAATCAGTTGTCTTCATCGTTTTTTCCTCGGTTTTGTGATGTTCAGCAACAATACAACCGCTGGAGCGGCAGCTCCGCTCCTCGCGTCTGTTCATAAACAACCGGACCGGAGATCAGGAACCTATTACACTGGCACCAAGGTTCGTTTCCGTCTGGCCACGAAGGAAATCCTTCGCTGGAGAGGATCCACTTCCGCTTCGTCCGGCAGTCCGGTTACGCCGAAAGTAGTCGGCTTGAGAAAAGACCCGGGTCCCGGTTCACGACAACCGGAGCATTATCATAACAACCTGCCATGCCCACGATACGGGTTTCCGGTACCGGGTAAAAATACGGGTGCAACTCCTGCTCTTTGTCATGAAGTTGATATCCCATGATCGTGTACAGCACCAGACAGTTGATCACGATCACGGCGGCTATGCACTGCGCATGATGGAGCGAATGGCCGAGAGCCATGATCTGTACTGTCAGGGATTTCCAGAGATCGGCAGGCATTATGATTATCTTAAAAAAAGATGTGAGGGAATAAATACTTTTTAGTCAGATCGTAGCAAATGGCTTCTTCTCCACCGTGAATTCGCCAGTGGTCGCCGCATATATGGTCATTAAGATGCTGTTCCCGGTTCGTGCAGGGCCGTCGCTCATCCCGTATTGACGACAGCGCACGACCTCTGAAAAATTATGGCGTATAATAAAAAACTGAAATCGATTGGCAACTGACAGAATTACAAATATCGCAGTTCTCAGACTATGTAACCATGAGTCTTCAAATATTGTGTGTTTCTCCGGTACAAAGCAAAAAAAAGTTCTTCAGGAAATAAAATACCGGGGATTCAAAAGAACAACATCAACGAAGTTCCTATTCATCTCCTTCAAAACCGAGTAATTCCTTGTTGGCTTTACGCTGTGCGTTCACAGTCTGTCTATCTCCAGTGTCTTCTGCCTC
>JBAVWM010000263.1:0-1957 GCA_049697815.1 Methanoregula sp.
CGAACGGTTGTTTCATGAGAATATCCTTACCCTGATGTTTGCAAAACAAGCTATAAAGTTGTTGTTAAAAAAATTTAACAGAATCGGCACGGTCAATCCATGTGATGGAATCAGCAGTCCAGAAAAGAAAAATCGGTCTCAGGGGATCCCGTGCACGAAAAGAGAACGTTATCCTAACCCGCTCACGTACATCCGGGTTGCCGTATCGAAGCATTTCATTGCTTCGGGGACCCTTCCCAGTTTCACCAGGGTCTCTCCCTTGTCGTACAAGGCATCGGCATCGTCCGGGACAATCTCCAGGGCCCGGTCATAGGCATCAACCGCCTTCTCGAACTTCCCCTGGCCGTCAAGGAGATTCCCCTGTTCCACATACTCACGTTCCTTTTTTACGTCTTCCATATCCATGGTGTTTTCCTCCAAAGCCACAATCAGTGGCAGAACCAGACTCTTTTTATCAGACTTTAATTATTTGCAAACCTGTATTGCCAAACAGAATCGGTATGCAGGTTTGCCGTGCAAAGAGTCCGTCAGATGGTCCGGGCTCAGGTACGACAGGTTACAAGAAGGGATCACTTCCTCGACTCCCCCCCCTTTCTTAAGAGGCCAGAAACCTACATTTCTGGTATACAATGCTGATGACCAGTTATTTCGCAAAGAGTGCGAAGGAACCGGGTGCGGTCTCGATCGCCCGCTTCCCGCCGAAGTGGTACACCGGCGCCCGCTACTTCCCGCTCGCACCCGCACCGGACATGCTAAAAATCAAAGACTGGGATGAGTACCGGCGCCGTTACTGGGAGGAGGTCCTGTTCGTGCTCGACCCGGAGGAGGTGCTCCGGGATCTTAAAAGGGAAAAAGCAGGCCATGACATCGTCCTGCTCTGCTTTGAGAAAGAGCGGGCACACTGCCACCGGGTGCTGGTGGCGGGGTGGTTGTATGAGACCCGGGGGATCCGGGTTCCCGAGCTGGGGGAAGAGTCGCTCACGCAGCTGCCGGTCTGACTGTTGCGGGAACCGGTTCGTCATGGAAGGGATCCCGATCCGGAGAGAAAAGACCGGAACAAAGGAATAATCCGGTAATCCCGAAAAATCCCGGACCCGGCATCCGCGCCCCCATCTTATGTCCATGAGTTGAATGGACAGATGCAAACGTGTGGGTGAACGACGGGACCGCACGCGGAGATCTACGTCAGCCATGCGTCTGTTTTTTTCTGGGATCGATCCTCTGGTTCAGGAGATTTCTCCGGAAGGGCGGGCTCCTGTTCCTTCTTTTTCTGCCAGGCTTCTGCTGCCTGGCGCGCAAGTGTTCCTGCCAAAATAACCGGCCCGGGTGCGGGAGGATCGTCGTCATCGTCGGGATACTGGTCGGGAGGCTCCCCGTAGGATTCGATGACGACCGGGTATTTCACTCCTCCAGCGGGCAGGGCGTTTCCCTTTGCCTGCACGATGAAACGCCATTCGTCGCCATAATCATAAACAAAAAGCATCTTCTTTTTTGGCTCCGGAAAGACCGTCACGATCTTCGCCCGTTTTACCCCGGGAAATTTACCCCCGCACCCCGCACCGGATGACAACTCATACCCTTCCTGTGCATCATAATAGCGGTGAAGGTTGTCGTAAAACCCGAAGAGATGGTCCTGATCGAACCCGAATGAGGAGAGGATCGCAAGCGCGAGATCGTACAGGGACGCCCGTTCCGGTATTGCGATGACCCGGTACGGGAACCCCCGGACGTGGCCGTACCAGTCGGTCTGGGTCACTTTGAGGAGTACGAGCACTTCATCCGGGGGTGCGGTTCGTTTTTTCATGCGAGCCTCTTTCGCTTCCTGGAGATCCGCGTATCGGGTTTTTCTTTTTGTGCTCTCATTCTGAACAGCCCGGGCGATTTCTTTTTCCCTTTATGGGGAGGTGGGCTGTCCTCCTATTTGCTGGCTGCGCATTCTGTTATCGGTGTCGTATCT
>JBAVWM010000264.1:0-2473 GCA_049697815.1 Methanoregula sp.
GACCTGGTGAGGGGGTGAAGAGGGGGTCGGGCAGGTACATTTCCGTTCCCCAGAATACGGGAGCTGACAGGAATCCCTGCCGTAATTTTTCGCGATTGCCACGCTTCCAGCAACCCGGGAAATACAAATGTACCCATGCGACCCCCTCTACCCCTTCGAATTTTTCTCCAAAAATCTGCCATTCTTCCGAAGTGAAATATACATGATCTTATGATTTATTGACGGAGGGGGTCGCACGGGTACAATCAGGGTGGGGTGGTCGGGCAGTGTACCATTTTTACGAGATGAAATGTAAACAATCTTATAATTATTGGATGCAGGGGGTCGGATGGGGCAAAAGTGTCCGGGCCGTCCAATTCCTGAGCCCGGCACCCGGGTTCAGTACTCCTGGAGATTCAATATCCACTGCACCTATATACCGAATGTAAAGAGATCCCGCGGGACTGGTGATGTGGGATGAAATTGATCGGTACTCATCCGTGATAACCCATGACAGCAGTACGATTCATTATCGCATCAGCGGTCCTGGTGCTCGCCGTCCTATTTGCGGCCGGGTGCGCCGGAACGGGACGGGCGCAAAAAATAATCCGTAGCAGGCGTGAAGCCCCCGGCCTGCTCACGGGCGGGTACCGGGCAATGTCCCGGGCCCGGTCCCCCCTTCACTCCGTCGTTTTTCGCGGACCACCCCGAGCAGCACGGGTACGGCAGCACACTGCATGAGGAACATGAACCCGGCCGCATAGAGAACATCAAGGGTATAGAGCGCACCAATAATCACGCTTCCGGCAAACCACGCACTTCCGTAAATCGTATTGAAGACCCCGTAGGCGAACCCCCGACCCCCCGGAGGAGTGAAATCGGCAACAGCAGCCCGGAGGATTGCTTCCTGCATTCCCATCGATGCTCCCCAGAGGACCGAGCCGGTGAGGGCCGCACCGTACGAGTGCGAGAACGCGACGAGCGGGATAAAAAGGCCGAGGATTGGCATCGTGACGAGGACCACGACCCCGTACCGGTCATAAGCCCTGCCGGTCACGAGTGCAACCAGTGCATCGACCGCCATAGCGATAGCATAGAACGCCGGAATATCCGCATCGGGAACGATTGAGAATGCCTTAAAATGGTATGCGAGAAGGGGGAAGACGATAAAACCCGCCATGGTCAGCGCGGTGAACGCCCCGTACATCCACAGCTGCCGTTGCCCGGGCTCCTGTAGGGATCCCGGAGTGACCGGGCGGATCTTCTCTTCAAACCCCGCCGGATCGGGCATGCTCCGCCACGCGATGATAAGGACAAGGATGAGGATGACAAACGGGATCGCAAGGAGGGCAAACCCGCCGCGGTACGTCACCCCGGCAGCAAGAGCGAGAACGAAGAGCAGCGGCCCTGCGATTGCACCGATCTGGTCGAGCGCTTCCTGCAGGCCGAACCCCCAGCCCCTGCCAACCGCTGAGGTGACATGAGAGAGCATGGCATCCTTTGCCGGTGAACGGACCGCCTTGCCTATCCGCTCAATGATGAGGAGGAGGGCTGCTGCCTCCCAGCTGCCGGCGAGAACGAGGAGCGGGATAGCACCAATCATCAGGTATCCGGCAATGACGAATGCCCAGTACTGCCGGGACTTGTCCGCAAGATAGCCGGTCACAATACGGATCGCATAGCCGGCGAACTCCCCGAACCCGGCAATGAATGAAACTGTGAACGCGGACGCGCCCAGCGTGAAGAGGAACGGGCCCGATACGCTGCGTCCTCCCTCGTACACGAAATCCCCGAACATAGCGACAATGCCGAAGAGGAGGATTAAGCGATACGCAAGCCGGCGTTTTTCCGGGTCGGCAGTGTCGGGAGTCATGGTGACCAGGGAGGGCACAGAATCCAAAGAGACCCTGTTCGCAACACCGGAGTATCACCATTATTCAGGATAAAGTCTCGCAAGGAAGATATGGCACAGATTGTGTACGGCGTGGAAAAAACCGGAAAAAAAAGGGGGATTGATTACAATGCATTCACGAGCGAGGAGCGGGTGACCATCCCCGCAAGCTTCCCCTTATCCATGACCGGTACCGAGGAGATATTCTTCTTCAGCATCAGGTCGACAACATCGGAAACTTTTGCGGTCCGCTCAACGGAGAGGAGCGGGGAACTCATGATATCCTTGACGAGCAGGTTCCGGATCCGGTGGTCCTGGTGGTTGCCTTCGACCGACTCGCGGAACTTCCGCAGCGCGATGGCAACATCGGTTTCCGTGACAATCCCGGTGTACTTGTCATGTTCGGACACTACGAACCGGGTGATATTATCATCAAGCATCCGCCGGCGAAGGTGGACCACGCGCTCTTCCGCTTCGATGGTGACGGCCTTCTCGATCGCCGCGTCAAGGCTTCCTTCGGGCTGGTACTTCTTCAGCAGGTTGCCGCGGCTCACCTGCCCGATCAGCTTGTGGTCGCTGTCGTAGACCACGACCAGCTTGTAC
>JBAVWM010000265.1:0-1599 GCA_049697815.1 Methanoregula sp.
GATCTACACAATGGCAGAAATCATCCCGAATCGTCTCACATCTTCACTAACAGTCCTTCTGAAAAGAAGTCCATTTGTTATCCGCGTTAGGTTTTTATAGATAGATCAAGAAGATAAGCGTGGTGAATATTTTGAGCAGCGAAGATATGTTAAGGGAAACCGCTCTCGAGCTCGAGAAGATTATTGCATCGAAAAACGTCATAGGAGCCCCGGTGGACATAGGGGACAAGACCGTAATCCCATTGAGCCGGTTTGGTTTCGGTTTCGGTGCCGGTGGAGCACATATGAATCAGTCCGGCGGAGAAGGGAGCGGTGCAGGAGGAGGCATCGAGCCCATCGCTCTTATAGTCGTCCACAAGGATGTACGTGGTCTTGAGGGGATCAAGGTACTCTCCCTCCGGTGGAATCCAGTCAATCAGGTTGTCGAGACGCTCTCCGAATCCCTCGCACCCCAGATTGTCGAAGCCATCAAGGCCGTGACCGGGGCTCCGGAAGAGGAAAAAGGCGAAGAATCTATTGCAGGCATCACTTCAGATAGTGAAACGAAAAAAAGTAAGACTTCGAAAAGCAGAAAATAAAGGAATTGGTGCCGGTTTAGAGTACATCGGTCAGGTTTGTAATAAAAGAGAATTGGAATTTCTGGTAATTTTTTTTTCATCGCGGGGGACACCAAAAAGGTCAGCCTCGCATAATTATCCACCAACAAACCGCGAATATGAACTCCCGGACGTGCCGTGGTTGTTGGGTGCACCTGCTCAACCGCTCTGTTATTAACATTTGTTAATTTTTTTGAGTTCCAACGTATAACGAATTCCACCGGCCGCCGATAAAGTACCGCAGAACGCGGATATGAACGCCGTTTTATGTAAAATAAGAAAAATATATCCCGTGTGGCGTTTAATGCTTTGTAGAATAGGATTCATAGAGCATATCCCAGTGAGAGAATCATGGCAAAAAAATCTAAGTCATCAGGTAAAGTAGCATCTAAAGCATCAGGAGAAGAAGAGACTATAGAATCAGTAACGGAATTCGATATACCAGCACCCAAAGGTGGGATAATTGATTTTTACTATTTATTTGGCGGATTAGGGATCCTGATGTCTATCGTGATGATCATCTATCTTCTTCTCCATTACGTGTTCCGCATTCCATAATTTTACATAGGCATAATAGAGTTATCCTAAATCTTCCACCACCTTTTTCCTGCCGGCAGACCTACAAATATGACCCATTGGGTGGGGGGAATTGTGGCCTTCTCTGCCTCTGCAAGAACAAGGAAGAAAGCAAGAAACGGTATTGCACCTCCATCATTAAGTCCGCTTTCCACATTCTGCGCCTGGCATATCCTTGTCGGGGTTTTCGGGCTATTGAAAATCATCTGGCCAAGTCCTGCATCCGCTGGAGCAAGAATACTCCGATAAGTGTTGTTTCAGCAAAGGAAATATCGGTACACAAACAGTAGTGCGACAACAGCCCAAAAAAATCGTGAGGGGAAGACCTATCCCCAGTAATCGCGACGGGATATTTCGGTTTCCTGCCAAGGTTTCCTGAAATCTATCCGTGCTGCATCAGAGAACAGGATTAATACCCGATCAATTT
>JBAVWM010000266.1:0-4133 GCA_049697815.1 Methanoregula sp.
GATGTCCTCTCGCTCAAGGTCCAGACCCAGCTCGAACGCCGTCTCCAGTCCGTTGTGTACCGCAGGGGACTCGCCCGGTCACCGAAACAGGCCCGGCAGCTGATCACCCACGGTCATATCGCTATTCATGGCAGGCGTGTCAACATCCCCGGCTACCATGTCACCCGAATGGACGAGGGCCAGATCGCCTATTACGGCACGTCCCCGCTCGTGAGTGACTCCCATGCAGAAAAGGTCCGGATAGCAAAACCCGCGTCAAACCCCAAGGCGGCTCCGGGCGGATTTGGCGGATACCCCGCACGGGGAGGAAGGAGATAACATGGCGGCAAATGAGAAGGAAAAATGGGGGATCGCCCATATCTTTGCGTCCTTCAACAACACCATCATCACCATCACTGACCTGTCCGGTGCCGAGACCGTGACGAAGAGCAGCGGTGGCATGGTCGTCAAGCAGGACCGCAACGAGGGTTCACCCTATGCGGCAATGCAGATGGCGGGTAATGTTGCCCAGAACGCCCGTGAAAAAGGAATCGTCGGTGTCCACGTCAGGGTGCGTGCACCCGGCCAGGGCAAACAGCGCAGCCCCGGCCCCGGTGCCCAGGCAGCCATCCGTGCCCTTGCCCGTGCAGGCATGCGCATCGGCCGCATCGAAGACGTAACGCCGATTCCCCACGACTCGTGCCGGCCGAAGGGCGGCAGGAGAGGAAGGAGAGTCTGATGGAGATCGAATTCGCCAGTCTGGACGACTCTCTCACACGATTTACCCTCTCGGGAGCGAGCACGGCCTTTGCCAATGCATTCCGCCGGGCAATGATCGGTGAAGTACCGACCCTTGCCATAGAGGATGTGCGCATCTACGACAACACGAGTGCACTCTTCGACGAAATGCTGGCACACCGCCTGGGCCTCATTCCCATCAAGACCGATCTCTCAAGCTATGCGACACAGGAAATGTGTTCGTGCGGCGGGGCAGGATGCCCGGGCTGCACGTCGACCTATACCCTCAGCGTCGAGGGACCACGGACCGTCATGTCAAGTGACCTGATCCCGCAGGATCCCAAGGCAGCACCGGTGTACGGGAACATCCCGATTGTCAAACTCACGAAAGGGCAGAAACTCGTCATCGAAGCCCGCGCGGTCCTTAATACCGGGCGGGCACACGCCAAGTGGCAGCCGACACTCGTGTGCGGGTACAAGAACCATCCGGTTATATCCATCAGCGATGCCTGCGATGCCTGCGGCCTCTGCGTTGACGAATGCCCCCGCGGGATCCTTGCAGTAAAGGGCAAGAAAGTCCAGGTTGTGGACGGAAAACTCCCCGACTGCTCCATGTGCAAGCTCTGTGAACGGGCCTGCCTTTCGAGCGGTATCGGGGATGAACCGGCCATCAGGATCTCCGCAGAAAAGGACCGATATATTTTCACGGTCGAGAGCGACGGGTCCCTTACGGTCAAAGAGATTATGAATCGTGCACTGCAGTATATCAGGGAGCAGGCAGACGAGCTGGAAAACCAGCTAGGCGAAATTTCAGGGGATGAAAAGAAATGACAAGAATTGTAGAGAAGACGAACCCCCGTCTTACCACCCTCATCTCGCTCTTAAAGAACAAGTCGCGTGAAAATGAGGCCAAGATCTGGCGCGAGATTGCATCCAGGCTGGAGACCCCGAACAGGAACTATGCAGAGGTCAACCTGTCCAAAATCAACCGCTATGCCCAGAACGGCGAGACGATCATCGTCCCCGGCAAAGTCTTGGGCAGCGGCGTGCTGGAACAGTCCGTGAAGATTGCGGCGCTGAACTTTTCAGCATCGGCAACCAGCAAGATCCGGGAAGCGAAGGGACAGTGCATGACGATCGAGCAGCTCATCAGCGACAACCCGAAAGGCAGCGGTGTCCGGATCCTGAGGTGAACAAGACATGGTAACCATAATCAACGGTGACGGACTGATCCTCGGGCGTCTTGCAAGCATCGCCGCCCAGCGGGCGCTTGCCGGTGAAGAGATAGCGATTGTCAATGCAGAAAAGGCGATTATCTCCGGCAGCCGTGCACGGGTACTCGGCAACTACCGGCACAAGAGGGAACGCGGAGCCTCCGGCGATCGCTGGGGACCGTTCGTCCCGCGCCGGCCCGACCATCTCATGAAGCGGACCATTCGGGGCATGCTCCCCTACAAACGCCCCCGCGGCGTCGAAGCGATGAAGTCAATCAAGTGCTACGTCGGCATCCCGGTTGAGTTCGTGGGCAAGGAGATGGAAGTTCTCGAAGAGGCACATATGAACCGCCTGAACAACCCGAACCACATCACGCTCGGTGCAGTGTGCACGTTCCTCGGAGCAAAGTTCTAAGGAGGCAGACGCATGGTAAAGATCATCAACACAAGCGGAAAACGCAAGACGGCGATCGCCCGGGCAACCCTCAAGGCAGGGAAAGGTGTGATCCGGGTCAACTCGGTACCCCTCGAAGCCTACGGCTCCGATACCACCCGGATGAAAATCTCTGAACCCATCCTCCTTGTCCCCAATGCCATCCACGGCATCGACGTCATCATCGATGTTGCCGGTGGCGGTGTCATGGGACAGGCCGAAGCAGTCCGGACCGCGCTCGCCCGTGGCATCATCAAGTGGCACAACGACCCGCAGATGAAGGACATCTACCTGGCGTATGACCGGACGCTCCTCGTCAACGACTCGCGGCAGAAGGAAGCCAAGAAACCGCACGGTTCCGGAGCCCGGGCAAAGTTCCAAAAGTCTTATCGTTAAACCAGAAGATATGATGAGAGGTTAAAAAAGTGATACCCGTTCGATGTTTCACCTGTGGAAAACCCATCTCCACAGCATGGGATGAATTCAAGGCACGGCGGGAGAAAGGCGAGGATCCCAAAAAGATCCTCGACGATCTTCATATTTCCCGGTACTGCTGCAGGCGCATGCTCCTCACGCACAAAGAGGTCATTGACGAGCTCAACCCGTACCAGTAGATGTGCATATTGACCGAGGGGTCGTAGGGTAGCCTGGACCATCCTATTGCGTTCGGGACGCAGTGACCTGAGTTCGAATCTCAGCGACCCCATGAGAAGTGAAAAGACCATCATTTTGAGGACGAAAAATGCAGACGCAGACATATACCCGGTACGAACGGGCAAGGATCATTGGAGCAAGGGCTCTGCAGATATCAATGGGTGCTCCGTTACTTATTACTACGACACGGATCGATCCGCTGGAAATAGCGATCGAGGAATTCAACAACAACACCATCCCCATTACCGTAAAGAGGAAGTAGGCAGCCTATGACGACCATCGAGGTTATTGAACTTCGGACAATCCTGGACAGCAGGGGCAACCCGACAGTTGAAGCCGATATCTATACGACAGGTGGCTTTGGCAGGTCGGCTGCCCCGAGCGGTGCCAGCACCGGCTCGCTTGAGGCCAAAGTGAGGCCTTCACGAGAGGCTGTTGATTACGCCATCCAGAATCTCGTTCCCGCCCTTATCGGCATGGATGCGGCTGACCAGGAAGGGTTCGACGAGCAGCTCCGGGATATCGACGGCACTGCCGATTTCTCGGCGATCGGTGCGAATGTTGCCGTTGCGCTCTCGCTCGCAAACGCGAAGGCGGCGGCATCGTCCATGAGCCTCCCGCTCTTCCGCTACCTTGGCGGGGCTTTTGCAAAAGAGCTGCCGCTCCCGCTCGGAAACGTCATCGGCGGCGGGGCACATGCAGAAAATGCCACCGAAATCCAGGAGTTCCTTGTGGTGCCGGGCGGTGCCGCGGATACCGAGGAAGCGGTCTTTGCAAACGCGGCCGTTCACCGGCACGTGAAGGACCTCTTAAAGAAGAAGGGAAAAGCCTGCGGCAAGGGTGATGAGGGTGCATGGGCACCGAAAATTGACGATGCCCTCGCATTTGAGCTCATTGCCGAGGCGACCGGACTTGTCGCCGATGAAATGAATGTAGAGGTTGACATGGGGCTTGACATTGCTGCGAGCCAGATGTGGGACGGGGATAACTACAAGTACCGCAAGACCGTGCGTTCTACCGAAGACCAGATCGCCTATATCGCTGAACTTGTCGATAAGTACAACCTTGTCTACGTTGAAGATCCCCTCCACGAAGACGACTTCGATGCCTTCAGT
>JBAVWM010000267.1:0-1998 GCA_049697815.1 Methanoregula sp.
TCCGTTATGGTAACCCGAAACCAGTACTGCCGGTGTGAAATTGTCAACGTAAAACCATGTGGACACCGTGATCTCCTTTGAAGGGTGGTTCAGGATCCGGAAGGGGATCGTCACGTAACTGTCGGGATTTGAGAACGACAATGCCCGGCTGCACCCCCCGCTCTCGATCCGGGATGCGTTGTGGAGGGTTGCCGCAGTCCCGTGCCCTGAGCTGTCCAGTGCATACGTTCCGCTCCCCTCGTCAAAATTCAGGTAGACCGCCGGTTCAGGTGCGACAGCCTGTGTCTGCGCAGATACCAATGTTCCGCATAGCAGGAAGAGAATAAAGAGCGAAAAAATAACGTATGACCGCATACCCCACGGGGAAGGCAGGATGCTCATGGTTCTTGCTCACGGGTATATTGGGGCTGGTCCAAAAAGAAGGTTGCGATAACCGGTATTCTGCATGCCCGTTTTCAGGTGCAATATCTTTTTATCCCGTCATATCCTTTCCGGCATGATGAAGAAAGTCACCGTCTATTCAACCCAGTCCTGCCAGTATTGCCGGATGGCCAAGGCATTCCTGGACAAACATGGTGTACCTTATGAAAGCATCGACGTCGGAGCAGACAGCAATGCAGCAGAGAAGATGATCGAGCTCTCCGGCCAGCGGGGCGTCCCGGTCATTGTGGTTGACGATGAAGTGATAGTCGGGTTTGACTCCCAGCGGCTGAACGAGCTGTTTGGCACGGCATCACCGGAAGAGGTGAATGACGTGGTGATCATCGGGGCCGGCCCGGCAGGGCTCACAGCCGGGGTCTACTGCGCACGAAAGATGCTCAAGACGGTCATCATCAGCGAAAATATCGGTGGCCAGGCTCTTGAGTCGTGGGCAATCGAGAACTACATGGGCTACCGGATGGTCACGGGCGAGGAGCTGATGAAGAAGTTCGAGGACCAGGTCCGGACCCTGAACATCCGGCTCGAGCTGGACCGGGTCACCGGCATCACGAAAGAGAACAGTCTCTTCGTGGTAAAAACCATATCCGATAATGAAGTACGGGCAAAGACCCTCATCCTCACGCAGGGCAACCGCCCAAAAAAACTCGGTGTGGCAAACGAGGAGCAGTACCTTGGCCGCGGGCTCTCAGTCTGCTCGACCTGCGACGGGCCGCTGTACCGTGGGAAGAAAGTGGCCGTTGTGGGTGGCGGGAACTCCGCGCTCCAGACCGCGGTTGAGATGAGCGAACTGGCAACATCGGTAGACCTGATCGTCAGGAGCACCATCCGGGCGGACCCGGTCTATGTGGAAAAACTGAACGCGAAAAAGAATATCACGGTGCACCTCAACACGCAGGTAACCGGTGTTGAAGGTGACAAGTTCCTCTCCGCTGTCACCATGAAGAACGAAAACGGGAAGGAGCAGAAACTCGTCCTCGACGGCGTGTTTATCGAGATCGGCTGGCTGCCCAACACGGACATGGTGACGGACCTCGTGGCACTGAACGGGAAAAAGGAGGTCGTGGTCGACTGCAACGGCCGGACAAGCGTGCCCGGGATTTTTGCGGCCGGTGATGTAACTTCGGTCAAGAGCAAGCAGATCATCATTGCTGCCGGAGATGGGGCGAAGGCGGCGCTCGAGGCGTTCGAGTACCTCATGACGGAGTGGAAGGAATAGGCAGGCCGGGATTTTTTATCAGCGGAATTTTTTCGGGATTTCTTTTTTGGTTTTGTGAAATGTTTTGTAAAAAAATTTCAGCGCTGACAAAATTTTTTAATTTTTTTCCGGTCCGGAATTTCCTCTGAAAACTTTTTCCGGATCTCCGGGTCATGGGCCGTGCAGGATCCCGGACCCCTCCTGCCAAACCTCACGTCGGAGAAAAAGTGCGTTGGGAGTACATCCCTGCAATACTTCCCCTGCATTGTAAAATGACTCCTTTTTGCAAAATAGAGTTCATTTTGGACGATTTGGCCGAGCACGAAAATTTCGGTGTACCGAAAATCCGGGGAATTCAGAAA
>JBAVWM010000268.1:0-6791 GCA_049697815.1 Methanoregula sp.
GACCGGCACCGTACTCCGCGGTCTTTTTGGTCGGCACGTAGTTGAACTGCTTCACCCTTTTTAAGATCTCTTCTGTGAGGACCGTATCGTCATTCTCCGCGAGCTTTGCAACTTCCTTAAAGATCCAGTCGAGATGGTCGATGCCGGTCTCCTTGCCATCGATCGGCACCCGTTTAGTGGTGATCTTGTCCGGGGGAATTCCCCCGCAGATAGTACAATAATATCCGTCTTTCCCGTCGCCACCCATGGATGTGTCGCGCTCCCTTTAATCCTGGTTTGTCCTGCCCGCAAAAATAGCTGGTGGTTTTTTAAAAAAAATCAGCGGTTTGGAGAGGTACGAGATCCAATAATGACCTGGATGGGAAAAGAGGTTATTCTCTCTCATGGTAATGACCAGGGGCAATCCGGGACCTGCAGCATGATATGCGGCAGGCAGGATCCCCTCGGTTGATCTGGAAATAACAGAAATGTGCAATTCCTGTAGCTGTGAAATAAAACAGGGGAAACCTTCATCCGGAATCCGGGCAGTTCCCTATAGGAAGTATATGTAGAAAGAAAACCGATATCAGTGAACAGGAATCGTGATAGCCATGACCGAAAAACCTGGACACTTTGAAAATGGAGTATGGGTTGAGGACAGCCAGCCCAAAGCCACGCAGGCTGGCGAAGATGCCATTGACAAGAGACTTTCCGAGGCAACGAAAGCTGTCATAGCATCCATTGATACGGTGATGAATGTTACCCACGATCTCGTAACTACTGACGAGGGAAAGCAGTACATTGAGACAACAATAAAAGATGCGCAAAAGCAGATCCAGCAATCCTTTGATGCGATCATCAGCCGCGCAAAAGCAGAGCTGGAAAAAACAAAGGCCGACCTGGATAAAAAAGCAGCCGATCTGGAAAAAAAAGTGAAACGGTAATACTGCCACTGGTTTTTGCCGGAAAATACCGGTCCCGGCGCAGATCTTTTTTTATTCTTTGATCATCACGAGACTCATCTTGAATCTCGTGATCGCGGAGAGTGCGTGCGGGACGCCGGCCGGGAAGATGATCGTATCCCCTGCCGTCATCCGGAAGGTGTTCCCCGCCACCCAGACCTCGCACTCCCCGTCGAGGATCGTGACCAGCGCATCGAACGGTGCGGTATGCTCGGAGAGCCCTTCGTTCTCGTCAAACGAGAAGATGGTGACACTCCCGCTCTTCCGGTTGATGACCATCCGGCTCGCGACCGTGCCGTCGGCATACTCCACGAGGTCTGAAAGCCGGATGACCTTTCCTTTCAGGTCCTCGCGTTTCTTATCCGTTTTTTCCCCATGTTCCAGTTTGAATTCTGCCATCCGGTTCACTCCCGTACCATCGTTAACGTCATCTTGAACCGCTGCCGGGCCTGCACGCCGTGCGGCTTGTTGGCCGGCAGGATGATCATCTCACCGGTCCTGACCGTAAACGGGGAGCCGGCAATGGTAACTTCGGCCTCCCCGTCCGTGACCGTCAGGATGGCATCGTAGGGTGCGGAATGCTCGGAAAGCCCTTCCCCCGCGTCAAAGGCAAAAAGGGTGAAGGTGCCTGCCTTTTTGAAGACGATCATCCGGCTCGCCACCGTCCCGTCCTGGTACTGGAGGAGGTCGTTCGTCACGAGGACTTTGCCGGCAAGTTCCTCGCGCTTCCTGTCCGGGCCTGAAGGTTCTTCCCTGGCGGTTCCTGTCATGATGGTTCCTCTGTTGTGGGTACGTGTGTCCGGGGTTATATGGATATCCCCGCCATCAGATTTTTGCTGCGGGGACCATGCGGGCCATGTCGGCAACGACGGTGCTGTTCTTCTGTATCCCGAAGGAATCCACAAGGACGTTCAGGACACCGGGCGAGACGAACGCCGGGAGTTTTGGCCCGAGCATGATGTCCTTTACGCCAAGGTTCAGCAGGGCGAGGAGGACGAGGACTGCCTTCTGCTCGTACCATGCAATGTTGTAGGAGATCGGCAGCTCGTTGATCCCCACGCCGAATGCCTTTGCAAGCGCCTGCGCGATCACGACGAGCGAGTAGCAGTCATTGCACTGGCCGGCATCGATGACGCGCGGGATGCCGCCGATGGTGCCGAGATCAAGGCCGTTGTACCGGTACTTGGCGCAACCCGCCGTGAGGATGACCGTGTTCTTCGGCAGTGCATTGGCAAACTCCGTGTAATATGCCCGTTCGCTCTGCCGGCCATCGCAGCCCGCCATCACGACAAAGCGTTTGATGTCGCCGTTCTTCACTGCTTCCACAACCGTCCCGGCAAGCGCAAGGACTGCGTTGTGCGCGCAGCCCGTGATCAGGTCGCGGCCGGGCGCCTCCAGGTCCTGCGGCGGCGGGCTCTTCTTTGCATGGGCGATGACTCCCGAGAAATCCTTCTTCCCGTCTTTTCCGGCGGGGATGTGCTTCACGCCCGGGTAGCCGGCGGGGCCCGTGGTATAGATCCGGTCCTGGTAGGTGTCCTTCGGGGGCACGATGCAGTTGGTGGTTACGAGCACGGGGCCGCCGAACTTGTCGAATTCCTCCTTCTGGTGCCACCACGAGCTCCCGTAATTGCCGTAGAGATGCGTATATTTCCTGAGTGCCGGGTACGCGTTAGCCGGCAGCATCTCGCCGTGCGTGTAGATATCAATCCCGCTCTCCTTTGACTGCTCCAGCAGCTGCTGGAGATCCCGTAAGTCATGCCCGGTGATGAGAATGCCCGGGCGTTTGCCCACAGAGGTCTTCACGGAGGTTATCTCCGGGTTCCCGTACGTGGTCGTGTTTGCCGTGTCGAGCAGGGCAAGCGTGGTCACGCCGATCCCGCCGCATTCGAGGACGAGCGCGGTCATCTCGTCCGCGGGGATATCCCGCAGGGTCGAGGCGAGCCCTTTCTGCAGGAAGTCCGTAACCTTCGCATCCGTATACCCGAGAACGGCAGCATGGTGATAGTACGCGGCAACACCTTTCAGGCCGAAGAGCAGAAGGGCCCGGAGCGAGTTCACGTCGTCATTCTTCACGGCAGCCTCTGCGATCTGCTGCGCCTTTGCCGTAATCTCCGCATCATTGGTAAAATTCCATGTGCAGGCATCCGGCTCACCGGCACCAGCCGGAGGCAGCGCATCGCGGAGGGCTGTTGCCTGCGTGATGAGCGAACGAAGCCGCGTCTCATCAAAGTTGGTGTTCGTAAGGGTGGCAAAGAGTGCCTCGGTAATGAATGCCCCGGCATCCTTGTTCCCCCTCCCCTTTGCCATGGCAGCAATGTTCCGTGCCGAGATCCCCTTGCACAGGTAGATCAGCACATCCATCAGCCCTGCGGTTGCATCCTCCTTGCCGCAGACTCCTTTCACGGTACATCCGGTTCCTTTTACGGTCTCTTCGCACTGGTAACAGAACATGATCCAACTCCACTTTGTATTTTTTTGCTACAAGGTTTCTTTTGTATACTATGGTTAAATAGGAAAGAGTTTCAGAAATGATACCATGGACGAAGCCTGCACGGTCAACATGACCGTGAAATACTTAACAAAAAAATGGACGCTCCTGATCATCCTTGAGCTCTACAAAGGGACGGGGCATACGCGCCGCTTCTCCGAGCTCAGGGACTCGCTGAGGGAAATCACCCAGAAGATCCTCTCCGAGCGGTTGAAGGAACTGGAAGAAGAAGGAATCATCACAAAAAAAGTAGATGCAACAACGTTCCCCGTCAAAAGCGAGTATACCCTGACAACAAGCGGCCTTGAACTCGTCGATATCATCCGCGGCATCAAAATGTGGGCGCTGAAGTGGAAGATTGAAAACATACCCTGCAGCAAACAGGACTGCAGCGCCTGCGTACTCTGACATTTCCGGCTTTGCACCGTGTTTCCTTTTTCCCTCCCGGCGGGTTTCTTTTACCGGATAGTCAGGAACACGCCATAGATCACCATCTGGATGATGGTAACCGGCACCCCGACCCGGGCGAACCCGAAAAATGTCAGGGTCTCATTGCTCTTCTCGGCATTCTGGATGATGATGACATTGCTTGCCGCGCCAAGGATCGTGAGGTTGCCCGCAATAGTGCTCCCGGCAGCAAGCGCCATGAGCTGCGCTGTTGTTCCCCCGGCCTCCATGATCATCGGCTGGAAGAGGGCGACGAAGGGGACGTTTGAGATGAACTGGCTGACGATGATGCTTGTTGCAAGGATCATTGGTACAGAGGTGACGCCATCTCCCCCCACAAACGACTGGAAGAACCCGGTCTGCCAGACGCTCTCCATGAGGACGAACATCGCGGCAAAGAAGGCGAGCGTAGGCCAGTCAATGGCGCGAAGGATGCCCCAACGGCGGGGTGAAAAGAGGAGGACCGGTGCAGCAGCACAGATCGCGATCAGGGGCAGCGTGACGGGCATCGTTCTCCCGGCAAGCGAGGAGACGATGTTTGCTGCTGCCAGCACGAAGACGATCGCAAGAGAGCATTTTGTCAGGAAGATGAGGGAATCGTCGCAGACAACATCAACGTCCGGATCAACCCTGCGGGGCGAGAATTCCTGGGCATAGAACAGCCGGAGCACGATGAACGCGGCAGCAAGGCTCGCCAGCGTCGGGACGAGGAGCCAGGAGGCAAAGGTCAGGAACGGCGATGCCATGCCGGAGTTCACCGCAATGAGCAGGTTCTGAGGGTTTCCGACAGGGCTCATCACGCTGCCGGTCGTGATGGCAATCGCAAGCGAGAGCAGCAGGAGCTGAGGCGAGATCTTCCATTTCGTGGCGAGCGTCAGCACGAGCGGCGTCCCGATAATGGCCAGGGTATCATTCATCAGGAATGCGGAGAGGATGCCCATCCCGAAGAGGATGAAGAGTACGAGCTGGTCCGGGTTCTTTGCCCGCGAGAACAGGCGTTTTGCTGCGCAGGCGAGGTAACCGCTGTCAACCATGGCCTCGCCGACCACGAACATGCCGAACAGGAAGACCATGACGTCGATATTGATCGCGCGGAGCGCGTCCAGCGGTGCGATCTGGCCGGTCAGCAGGACGGCAAGGGCTCCTCCGAGCATGATCTGCCAGATCCGGATGGTGAACCTGCCCACCTGCCGAACCGCGATCAACAGGAAGACGATAGCGAGCACGATGACTGCGATATACGTGCATGAGGGTTGGGAGAGCCGGGTGATAGGTGTTGGGATAGTCAGGCGCTGGCAATTATTGAAAAGCCCGCACAGTCCCCGGAAGGAGCCCGCAGATCCCATAAAAAAAACCGGCATTCGTCCAGATTTGTTCCCGGTAAATCTGCCGGTTTGTTTTTTTTTGCCCTGGAGAGAAATTTTTTCGTGAAATGCTGCCCCCTCCTGTGCCCGGTTTTCCCCCGGTGGGGACCGGGCAAAACGATGACCCGGGAGCGGTTGCAGCTCATATGTTGTCATCGCAATGCGGGGATGCCCCCGTTGCGGGGCAACTGCCGGCAGCGTCAGAGTCTCCTGCATGATTTTTCCAGAGCGGTTTTGTCAAAACAAAATTCTGCTGGGGTCGTCACGGAACCATGCATATTCCCCTTTTTGTAATCGGAATTCTCAAATACTCTCACGAAAGATTCCCTTCATGAATTTCAGGATCGTTCTCTCTCTTGCCCTGGCGCTTGCCGTGCTTCTCGCTGCCGCCGGCTGTTCATCACCGGAAAAGCCCGTTGTCACGCCGACACCGACGCAGGTTCCGACACCGGAGCCGACGACACCCCCGACACCGGTACCGACAACGAAGGCGTCCATCATACCCGGGCCCACCGACACGATGCCCCCGCAGTGGCCGGTCTCAATCACCGTGGAAAAGTCCGGGACGTACTCGACAACCATCATCACCCATTTCGACGGCGGGAAAGGGATCGTGTTCGTATCGCGGATGGATGTCCGCGTTACGCACCCGGACGGGACGGTCCTGACAAACGGGATGAACAAACCCAAGATGGGAGATACGGTCGAGGTTGACGGTACCAGCGGGACGGACCGCGTTGAGGTGATATTGAGGATGGCCAATGGAGAGAGCTACACGGTCATAGACCAGCAGATGGCGTATAAGAGCCTTTAAACCTTTATTTACTGCTGGCCCGGCTGTCCGATCTTCCAGTGCAGGAGAACGCCGTTCTCGATCCTGCGGGTCCCGATCAGGGTGAGATACGAGAATTCCTCCTCGGTCACGAACCCTTCCCCGTCGGCAGGCGTGGGGGCGTCCCTGCCACCGATAATCAGGTTCCCGATAAACGTGTAGATCTCGTGCACGAGACCGGCCCGGATCAGGCCGGCGATCAGTTCCCCGCCCCCCTCGACCATGATCCGCCGGATGCCCAAGGTCCCGAGTTCGTCCATAAGGGCAGCAAGGTCGACTTCTTTTTCTCCGGCTCTGATGATGGTGGCAGAGTGTTTCAGGGCTGCGATCTTCTCCGGGTCTGCCTTTCCGGATACCGCAACGATCCGGAGTCCGCTGCCCTTGTGCAGGATGGATGCGTCCAGCGGGATCCGTGCCCTGCTGTCCACCACGATCCGTGCCGGGTGTTCACCAACCCCCCGGTCTCTCCGGTACTGGCGGCACTCGTCGCTCTTGACCGTCAGGGACGGATCGTCGGCAAGAACGGTGCCGATCCCGACCATGACCGCATCGCACCCGGCCTTGAGCCGGTCCACCCTTAAAAAGTCCTGCGTGCCGGATATTTTTACCTGCCGTCGCTCCCTGGTCGATATCTTACCATCGGCGCTCATGGCCACATTGACCACAACATAGGGACGCATAGCGTAAATTTTGTTACCCTGCCTGTTATATCAACCCAC
>JBAVWM010000269.1:0-4884 GCA_049697815.1 Methanoregula sp.
AAATACCAAGCCGATATCGATCAATTCTATAATTTAATTCAAACAATTCCTCAAGTTTGTGATTAACTTTTTCGATATATCTAGAGGAGAAGAGATAATCCAGTAACACCAGAGCAATTACCCCAGAATATATCGCAACTATTAGTGATAATGGAAATGATGGCATAATCTTTGCATGTTCAATTAATAGGGGTGAAAATTGCAACGAATTTTCGATCTCAATGAATGGGGGAATTTTTGTGCAATATCCATAAATTAGAATCATGCCCGATAGTATTACAATCAGGATCGAAAACAATGCTAATTGAAACAGATAATTTTTTAAGTCACTCCTTTTCAGGAATCGTAAATATTGGACATATAGAGCAAAATAGACGAAAAAAGTTAAAACCAAAAAAGTCACTATCAACGAATTTCGCGTGAAAAGTATGGTAAGATCTTTTGAAGAATTGGGATTTGTGAAATAAAAATATGAAATCATACTGGTGAAAAAAAAGAAAAAGCTTGGTAATACATATGCGGAGTAGATGAGATCCATATTTTCAATAAGAGCCGAATCAGAATATTTTTGGATTTTCTCTTTTCGGGTGAAATCGCTGATATTTTTACAAATTGATGAACTCTCACAAAATGCACATATGTCATCATTGTCTGATTTTTTTTGATTCTCTTTTTTATTCCAAGACGGTCGCCTGAAATAAAGAAAAATAGAGATACCCCCGATGCATCCCATCATAACTCCCGCAATGAGTATCCCACTCGGAAACCATTGGTAGAAAAAAACGTCAACGGGAATAAATGCAAAAAATCCGATTAATGCAAAAAACAACAAAATAAAATTAATATTGTCTTTTTTAACCATGGAAATCTGATTATTGGCATTATCAATTTCGAATTCAATGATTTGATAGATTTTTTCAATCTTTTTTGATTTTTCATCAATTTGAATTTCTTCTGTCATTAACATTCAATAAAAGAATAAAGCGCTTAAATTATAAATTACGATGGTTTTCCGAGTTGTCCTTTTATTTCTTGAATCATCCGTGCAATTCCCAGCTCCCGCTCAGTTCCTGAACCCCGGCTTCCCGCACCAGTAGCGAGGAATTGTGCCCGGGATTCACGTAGGAGAAATACATCCTGACAGGGTCCAACACGGCATAGAAGACCGTGACAAACATGCTCGAACGGCCATATCGTAGATCCACCGGTTTACCTACAGGATTGCAACCGTTGGATACCGAAAGATCCTGCCACTCACATGCGAGAGGGTCCTTGACAAGGCCATAAACCGGGCAGCGCTGATCCCCCTGGCCGCCTCCTGCGAATGAGAATAATCAGATGGTTACATTCAGGAAATTCCGGATGACGAGACCTATCACAAAGGAGATCGCTGCTATCCCGAGGCAGATGGCGGCCATTTCAGCGAACCGCCGCCAGAACGGGAGATCTTTTGCAACCGCGATATAGAAGGTGAACAGAAAGATGACAAGAACCGCACCTGCCAGGGTCAGGGCAAGCGCACCATAGAGACTTTGGAGGAGGAGATAGGGCAGGATCAACAGAACAACAGTCAGGATATAGGTGGCTCCCGTGTAGAGGGCTGCCTTCAGCGGGTCGGTCTGCCTGCCATCCGACCGCTGCGACAGGTATTCGGAAGCCCCCATGGAGAGTGAAGCAGCAACGCCGGTGATAAGGCCAGCCATCGCTATGACACGGTTATTCTGGAGGGCAAACGTAAACCCGGCCAATGTGCCGGTGAATTCAATAAGTGCGTCATTTAAACCCAGCACCACGGAACCGATGTATTTCAGCCGCTCTTCATCGATGAGAGCGATCAGGTCCTGTTCATGCGCCTTCTCGTCTGCCAGCATCTGCGGCATCTCAGGGATGAGATCGATAAAGGACTGGTCAACTGACTGTGCACGCTGCTCCATTCCTTCCATGAGTTTGATCGCAAATGTCATTCCGAAGATGCGGGCAACCAGATAATAGAACCAGATGCGCTTCCGGTCGGGCGCTACTTCCTGCCCCGTGTAACGCTTCCAGATCCCGTAGTGCTCAAGCTCTTGTGCTGCGATCCGGCTCAGCACATCACGGTTACCGGGTTCCGGCGTTGCTGCAGCGATCTTCGTATAGATATGGTGCTCGGTGATCTCGCTTCTCTGGAGGAACAGGAGTCTTTCTGCCTGCAGTGAACTGGTGTCCGGTCCTGACATAGGTCATCAGGTTGTTGCCGGTAAACAGGGATATTTGTTATTATGCCGGCAGGAATGGGGAGCTGCTGAAAACGGCAGGGGGAACCGCATACGATCGCTCAAAAAAAGTTTCAGGTAAACCGTGAACGGCAGAGGAAAAAGAGGGCAAGTGCTATCAGCGGGATACCGGGCGGCACCGCTGCCTGCGTTGTTGTGGCAAGGGGGATAACGGCAGGAGAGGGAGTTACCGGATATGTCGTGGCAGGTGCCGGCGTTGTGACTGCTGCCCGGGATGACGTTACCGCGGTAGCAGCCGGCTCGGTAAACTGCGACCGGGAGAAGCCGTACACCGCAGATTCGTCAACTGCCGCAATCACGGAACCATCGCCGCTCACGGCAACAGAACGGGCTTTGATCGGGTTTTTGGCGGTGAAGGAGCCCAGCTTTGTTCCGGCCCGGTCGTAGACCGAGAGGGATTTGTCCATGCTGCCTGCAGCAATCGTATTCCCGTCATCGGACACCGCAACGCTGGTGATCCAGTATGACGCACGTTCTGTCCAGAGCAGGGCGCCGCTGCGGTCCAGCACCGAAACGGTGTTATCGTCCCTGCCAACGACAATCGTTGAACCGTCACGCGAGTAGGCAAACCCCAGTGCATTCCCGCCGGGGAGAGCGCGATCCCATTGGAGCCTCCCGTCACGGGTGTACAGCCTGATGCGGTTATTGGTCACGGTCACAAAGGAGGAGCCGTCAGCGGACACTTCAACGAGATCCTGGGTCATGTTCGTGTCCGTCCAATCGGCGTAGAGCGTTAAATTCGAGGTCTGGACGCCGTTTTTTGTGGCGATAACAACCCGGTCCCCTCCCGGGAAGATCCGGAGATGGTTGACGGGAATGGAAGTATTCTGTCGGATACCATCTCCCGATGTACTGATGAGCCGGACCCGGTTCCCGCCGCCGGCCGCGATGAGGGATGCATCCGGCGTCATGGTCATGTCAGTGACAGGAACACCGAGCGACGTATCCCAGAGCATGGTGCCGGAACCGGAGAGCATGCGGACGTTCTGGTCCCGCGAAGAGAGAATATAATTCCCGTCACTGCTGATGGCAAGATACGTCCCGGACCAGGCGCTCCAGAGCTTCCTGCCGTCGCGGGAAAGGGCGATCAGCTGGTCGCCACCGGCAACGACAGTTGACCCGTCCTGAGAGATGACCAAGCAGGACAACTCACCGGAGGTCGTAGCGGCTTGTGTCCAGAGGGGATCCACCGCATGTACAGCTGGCACGAGCAGGCCGGTGAGGATGACCACCCCGCAGAGAATCGGGAGACTGTAACCGTTCATTCCATCACGAGAAGAGATAGCGACCGGCATTGCGATAAAGATTCCTGCGGGAACGTGCCGGAAAAATGTATCATTTTCTGCCGGCACGACAGAGGACCAGGAGCCCCAGAACTATCAGGGGGACTGCCGGCGATAAGGCGGCTTCCGGAGTTTCAGCTGAAGTGGGATAGGGTGTGGGAACTGCCGGTATCCTGGAGGTAACCTTCCGGGTCGTCGACGCAGGCAGTGGTGTCTTTGTCGTTTCATAGGTCGTTTCAGTGACGGCCCCGGTTATCGTTTCCCTGGTTGTCTCTCCTGGCATGAACGATGACCGGGTGAGGCCGTACGCTGCTGATTCGTCTACCACAACAATCAGCGAGCCGTCCCGGGTCACCGCAACGGAGTTGAACTTTATCGCGCTTTTGAGAGGAAAAGTTCCGAGTATCGTCCCGGCATGATCGTAGATATAGAGCTTTTTGTCCATGCTTCCCGCGGCAATCGTGTTTCCGTCATCAGAGACTGCGACGCTGGTGATCCAGTTCGAAGCATTTCCGGTAAAGAGCGGCATACCGTTGTGGTGAAGAACCTGAAGGATATTGTCGTCCCTCCCGATAACGATCGTTGAACCATCCCGGGAATAGGCAAGTGCCAGGGCTTTTCCGCCAAGGAACTTTTTGTCCCATGCAAGGTTCCCGCTCCCGTCGTACATCCGGACATGGTTATCGGTCGCGGTCACAAATGAGGAACCGTCAGGAGCGACTGCAACAAGATCCTGGGTCGAGTTTGTATCCGACCATTCCGGCAGGAGCGCGAGACCCGACAGCTGGACGTCCCTGTTCGTGGTGATAAGGATCTTATCTCCCGAAGGCATGACCTTGAGATGGTTGATGGACATGGTTGTGTTCGATGCGATACTTTCCCCCTTGAAGTCCATTATCCGGACCTTGCCCCCACCGGTTGCTGCGATTATGGATGCATCCGGTGCCATGGATACATCCGTGACGGTGGTATCTAGGGGCTTCTCCCAGATCAGGGTACCTGTGGAGGAGATGAGGCGGACAACCTGGCCCGTGGAAGCGAGAATATAGTCCCCGTCACTGCTGACAGCAAGATTGGTGCCGGACCAGACGGACCAGTGCTTCCTGCCATCGGGGGAGAGGGAGATCAACTGATCACCTCCAATGATGATGGTCGATCCGTCTGCAGATATGACAACGCCAGACAGCTCGCCGCTCCTGGAGCCGGTTTCCACCCAGAGCGGGGTTACTGCGCACATTGCCGGTGCGGCAAGGCAAAGAAGGAGGGCTGCCCCGCATAGTATCACAAGACGGTAGTTTTTCATCAGACCCTCAGTGAGGTGGTAGTTA
>JBAVWM010000270.1:0-3569 GCA_049697815.1 Methanoregula sp.
GTATCATGCAGGACCCGACGGAACCCGTCCTCGCCGATGAAGCCCATGCCGATGTGCTCGTGCCGGTCAAGGCCGCTGCCCCGGTCGCCCTTCGTATCGTTAAGGTGGATGACCCGGAGGTGACTGAGGCCTATCTGCTCGTCGAACTGCGCAAGGGTCTCTTTCAGTCCCCCGTCCGTCCTGAGCTCGTAGCCGGCGGCAAACGCATGGCAGGTGTCGAAGCAGACCCCGATCCGGCCGGGAAACGGGAGTTCGTCCAGGATCGCCCGGATGTGCTCGAAGCTGCTTCCCACGCTGTTCTTCTCGCCCGCAGTGTTTTCGAGAAGGAGCATTACCGTATTGTCAGCCCCGTCAAGCGCCGTGCTGATCGCTTTGATGACCCGCATCCTCCCGCCGGCAATCCCGTCCCCGAGGTGGTGGCCGAGGTGGGTGACAAGGTACGGGATGCCGAGACGGCCGCACCGGTCCAGTTCTGCTGCCAGGGTTGCAACCGATTTCTCGTAGATCTCCGGCTTGGGCGAGGCAAGGTTCGGCAGGTAGGGCATGTGGTCGACCGGCAGGATGCCGGTTGTCTTTACCTTCGCCCGGAACAGGTCTGAATCCTCGTCAGACAGGGATTTGTACCCCCAGCCCCGCGGGTTGCGGGAGAAGATCTGGAAGACATCGCATCCTGCATCCTTTGCCCGGTCAACCGCAAGGTCGAGTGAACCGGCAATCGAGACGTGCACGCCGACTTTTACCATGAATTACATCCCCCCTGCATCGGTATCCTGATCATATCCGGGCGTCCGGGATATTAGGAGGTTTTGGATCCTGCACCGGCCCTCCCCCCCCTACAACGCCGGTCATCATTCAGAAAGATCCGGGCCTGCAGGAGCATGTCCGCTTACCCGCGGAGACCGGCCGACACCAGCGCCTTCACCTCGTCCTCCCGTCCGGGGAGCACCCGGATGTCCCTGACGGCATCCACGCTGTCGATGAGCACCTGCCCGGCCGGTTCTATCCCGAGGTTCCGGAAGAAGGCGGTGAGAACCTTCGTGACACAGGTGAAATTGTCCCCGCCCTTCCGGCCGGCAACCGAGAAGAGTATCCCGGCCTGCCCGTACCTGCCGCGGGAGAGTGTCCGTTCCGCGTGGTAAGCCTGCATCCGGTCGATGACGAGCTTGAGCCCGGCAGGCACCGTGTTGGTGTACACCGGCGAACAGACGATCAGGAGCCGGGCCCCGCGGACGGCATCGATGATGCTCCCCATATCGTCGTCAAAAACGCATGTCCCGGTGTTGTAGCACTGGTAGCATCCGATGCAGCAGTGAATGTCGAGGTCGTGTGGGTAGATGACCCGGCTTGTACGGCCGGCGTCCTTTGCTGCCTCAAAAGCCCAGCCGGTGAGGATGCCGCAGTTGCCATCCGGCCGGGGGCTGCCCTGGATGATCACGAGGTCGGCGGCCGGTTCGTGCGGCCTCCGGACAGGTTCTGCCGGGTAATTCCGGAAAAGAGCGGACGGGTCCGTTCTCAGTTCCCGCTCCCACTCGACAGCTTTTTTTTGTGCCGCGACTTCGGCATCGAGAGGGTTTAACGGGGAATACTCGAACGTGTTGGTCCGGAAGAGGGCACGCGGGCGGTCCCCTTCCCGCACGCTCAGAATATACCGTACCAGGCGGGGGTACAGGGCGGAGAAGTCCTCGCGGTCGAGAGTGAGGAGGTACTCCCCCAGACCGCCTTTCACGAGAATGCTCTTCAGTTCTTCCCGGGCCGGTTCCATGTGCATACTGGCATGTGAGGATAAAAATTCCTTGCGGAGCGCGGGCAGAGAAAAAGCACCAAAAAATACCCTCTAAAATCCTGCTCCATGATTATTCAGCAACCGCAGTCAATCTCCCGTTCACTGTATGGTTGTGGGCATTCTTTTAATGGGGATACATTAATATAGTAATAATAATTATCACTCCCGTATCTGATCAGGTATTTTTCGGAGGGCCGTCATGATTTTCCGGAGTATGAACAATCTGGTATCAGTAATACCCCGGCTACAGTTATGGTGGAGCATAGTATTTCAAAAAAAACTGGTTTATCTGCTCCTGGCAGCGCTCTTTTTTGGGACCCTCCTTGTTATCCCGGTTGTCGCAGATCAATTCACCTTCCAGGGCCATGTATACGAGGGGCTGGCTGGCGACACATCAAGACCCGTGGGAAATGTGAAGGTCATGGTGTTTGGCTCCAGTTCTCCGGATTCTTATAATCCCTCGGTTTTTGGCGCACAAGGGGCAAGCGGAACAACGAATGCAAACGGGTATTTCTCTCTGCCGGTCTCCTACACCCCTACTGATCCCGAGTTTGGTTACTTTCCCTATTATCACCTGGTAATCTTCGCCCCCAAGGGGTACTCGGTGGTTTCGACCAGCCCGTTGCACGGCACGACACTTACCCGCGGATGGACGGTGCATGCATACCCGGTGCCTGCTGGTGCCGGCGGGGATTTCTGGGTTGTTCCCTCTGTCCCGCCCCATGCAGATTTCCTCCTGTCCAATGTATCCGGTCCTGCCCCGCTTCCGGTGACGATCACGGATACTTCATCCGGGTACCCAACGTCATGGTCCTGGACCTTCACCGGCCCGATTAGTGCAGGGTCCGGCCCCATCAGTCAGCATTACCTCCCCACGTATATCCTTGGTGAGCCCGGGACGGTAACCGTTACGCTTACCGTGGCGAATGCATACGGGAGCAATTCTGTAACAAAAAGGGTTACCGTATCTCGTCCGATAAGTCAGATCCATGCAGATTTTACGGCCTCCCCTACCGATGGCCCGGTGTCACTCGCGGTCCGGTTCATGGATGCATCAACCGGAAATCCCACGCAATGGTCCTGGGATTTTAATAATGACGGAGTTTTCGACAGCTCCGCCCGGAACCCGGACCATACCTATACCAGGTCCGGTACGTATTCGGTCAGGCTGGTTGTCTATGACCGGTCCGGCAAATCGGACACCCTGGTAAAAACCAGCCTGATAACCGTCAGGGGAACCCCGACACTTCCCCCGACAACGGTCTCTCCACCAATACCAACACCAACTCCCTCCCCCTGTACATTTTTATTCCTTCCCTGTGACTGGATTATTCCCCTTGTTATTATCGGTGTATTGATATTCGGAGCCTATGTAATCGGTCGTGGCTCTGGCGGAAGGAATAAAGGACCTGGCAAGGCTCCTCCGAAACAAACAAAGGGAACCGGGTCGTATACGCATCCCTATCCAAAAGCAGAGCCCAGGATCGATATCGAGGTACAACGAGGCATCGAGATGACCGGTATGGATTACCCGGACAGCAGCATCCGGCTGGAAACGGAGGCAGGGATTGAATTCCCGGAAGAAACGGGCGGGAAGGGAGGATGAGCATGGAAGAGACGGTACATAAAAGCGAGGATATAACAAGCGAGATCAAAGAGATGGTGGCAAAACCGGAATTCACCGGCCAGAAAGGAGAATTTTCCGGCGTAACAGACACCATGACAAAAAAGAAAGGAACTACCGGCGAGCGGGCATGGGACATAGTAACTGAAAAAATCGTCATGT
>JBAVWM010000271.1:0-8460 GCA_049697815.1 Methanoregula sp.
GATTTATACGTTATAACGACCATCAAAAAAGTGCCTAAGACCATCAACATATTTACTAGAGTATTTAGATCGATTCCAAAAATTTCTGCCATATTTTTAACAAATGTAATAGTAGATTTTCGAACGATTAGTATTTCGGTTAAACTTTAAGAATCCCCACCCCCCATTCCCGAACCCCTTATAAACCTAGTGGTCAAATATCTACCCATCAACGGTTCCACCGTTGATTCCAGCCGGCGGGAGCGGCATTTGCGTGGCGTTACCGGTGGCTACGGAAGCGTGTACACGAATATGGATAGCATAGCATACGAACACCATACCATAGAAGACCATACGAGGATATCATATGATTTTAGTACCAGATACCAGCGTCCTCATCGACGGGCGCATAACCTCAATGATAAAAGCCGGTGAATACCAGGGTGCAACAATAATCGTTCCCGAAGCGGTGATTGCAGAACTCGAGGCCCAGGCCAATAACGGGCGCGAGATCGGGTTCTCGGGGCTCAACGAGCTCCAGTCGCTGTGCAGAATGGCCGAGGAAAAAACTATTGAACTCAAGTTCTCCGGTATCCGGCCGTCGCTCGAACAGGTCAAACTCGCCAGTGGCGGCGAGATCGACGCGATGATACGGGGTATCGCAATCGAGAATGCTGCACGGTTCATCACCAGTGATTTCGTGCAGGCAGAGGTGGCACGGGCAAAGGGGATCGATGTCATCTACCTCAAGCCGCAGGTAACCGATTTTGTCCCGCTCGGGATCGACCAGTTCTTCGACGAGCACACCATCGCGGTGTACCTCAAGGAACGGGTCAGTCCCACGGCCAAGAAGGGGACCATCAGCGAGATGAAACTCGTGAAGATTCGCGATGCGCCGACAAGCGAGTACGAGCTCCGCGCCCTTGCGCAGGAGATCCTCGAGCGGGCCAAGCGTGACCCCGACGGCTTCATCGAGGTCGAGAAGCGGGGTATCACGGTCGTCCAGATCGGGTCCATGCGGATCGCCATTGCGAGACGCCCCTTCTCGGACGGCATGGAGATCACCGCCGTCCGCCCGATCGTGGACGTGACCCTGAAGGACTATGCCAGGTCCGATATCATCACGAAAAGGATCACGAGCGAGAAGCGGGGCATGATCATTGTCGGCGCCCCCGGATCCGGTAAGACGACCCTTGCCCAGAACGTGGCCACCTTCCTCTCCGACAACGGGTTCGTGGTCAAGACCATGGAAGCCCCCCGGGAGCTGCAGGTGCCCGACAACATCACCCAGTACACGATGCTGGACGGCAGCATGGCCAATACCGCAGACGTCCTCCTCCTTGTCCGCCCCGACTTCATCGTCTTTGACGAACTCCGGAAGAACGAGGACTTCAATATCTTTGCCGACATGCGCCTCGCGGGTATCGGCATGGTCGGCGTCATCCACGCAAACGGCGTGCAGGACGCGATCCAGCGCTTCTGCGACCGCGTGGACTTCTCGGTCCTCCCGCAGATCATCAACACGGTCATCTTCGTGAAACAGGGCGTTATCACGAAGATCTACGATGTCGGGTTCACCATCAAGGTGCCCGGGGGCATGTCGGGCGAGATCCACATCCGCCCGGTCACCACCGTCACCGACCAGGAGACCGGGGAACTCATCCTCGACGTCTTCCGGTACGATGGCGAGACCATTGTCATTCCGGTCGGGGAAGGAACCCCGGCAGCAGCCCCGCAGCAAAAATCTGCGCCCGGCCCGGTCCAGTTCATCGGCCAGCCGCTTGCACCGTCCATGCCCATGCGGGCGCCGGCAGCGGAAGCCCCTAAGAAGGAAACCGACGAGCGGCCCGGCTGGAAGCTTACGGAGAAGGAGATCCGGCGGGAGATTGGGCGGTATACCGACGGTTTTGTCGATGTCCAGATGACGAGCGACACGAAGGCCGTAGTCTACATCGATGACAAGGACGTACCGGCTGCCATTGGCAAGGGCGGCAAGAACGTCTCGGCCATTGTCAACAAGATCGGGATCGGGATCGACATCAAGCCCCGCTCCGAGTTCGACCGGCTGCAGGCCCAGCCCCGGAGCGACGAGGAGTTCAACCTCGGCGGCGGGATCAGGATCCAGACCGACAAAAAGCAGCTCACGATCGTAGCTCCCGAACAGAGCGGCCGTATCGTGGACGTCTTTGCCGGCAAGGAGTACCTCTTCACGGCCACCGTGAACGAGACCGGGGAGATCCACCTGGCCAAGAATTCGAGCATTGCGCAGGAGATGATCCGGCGCTACACGAACAACGAGGTCATCAAGCTGAGGCCGGTATAACAGAAGGGTGAACAAACGTGAGCGAATTCGACCTGGCAAAATTCGAGGAAGAAGCGCACGAACGGTGGGTCCATGCCTTTGAGCCCAACCCGTCGAAAACAGAGAAATACTACCTGAACGTTGCGTTCCCGTACCCGAGCGGTGCCATGCACGTAGGCCACGGGCGGACGTACATTGTGCCGGATGTTGTGGCACGGTTCTGGCGAATGCGGGGAAAACAGGTGCTTTTCCCGATGGGGTTCCACGTTACCGGGGCACCGGTTGTCGGTATCTCGAAGAGGATTGCGAGGCAGGACGAGAAGACCATCCGGCTCTACCGCGACCTGTACCGCGTGCCGCAAAACGTGCTCGAGGGTTTCACCGACCCGCTGACTATTGTCCGCCACTTCGCCGCAGAGTACCAGCGGGTGATGACCGCCTGCGGCCTCTCTATCGACTGGCGCCGGCGGTTCATCACGGTCGATCCGACCTATTCGAAGTTCATCGAGTGGCAGTGGAAGCACCTCTACGAGGCCGGCCACGTGATAAAAGGGGCCCACCCGGTCCGCTTCTGCACGGTGGACGACAACCCCGTGGGCGACCATGACCTCCTGGAGGGGGACAAAGCTGAAGTGATCAAGTTCACGATGGTCATGTTCCGGTACGGAGACGCGTTCATCCCGACCGCGACCCTCCGGCCCGAGACTATCCACGGGGTTACCAATCTCTGGGCGAACCCGGCCGTCACCTACGTCAGGGCGCTCGTGGACGGCAAGGCCTGGATCGTATCAAAGGAAGCGGCCGAGAAACTCGCGCTGCAGGACCATACGGTCGAGGTCAAAGAGGAGATCCCCGGCACCAGCCTCATCGACAAGAAGGTGAGCCACCCGCTCTGCGGAGAGGTTCCGGTCCTCCCGGCGGACTTTGTCGACCCCGACATGGCAAGCGGCCTGGTCATGAGCGTTCCCGCCCATGCACCGTTCGACTACATCGCCCTCCGCGATCTCCAGCAGGCCGGGAAGTACACAGATATCAGGCCGATCCCGCTTATCACGGTCGAGGGCTACGGCAGGGTCCCGGCGCAGGACGCGGTAGAGAAGGCCGGCATCAGGAACCAGATGGACAGCCGGATGGACGCCCTCACGCAGGAGATCTACTCCGCCGAGTTTTCGAAAGGAAAACTCTTCGAAAAGTACGGCGGCAAACCGGTCCGGGTTGCCCGCGACGAGGTCGCAGCCCTCATGACCGGGAAGTACGACTCGGTCGTGATGTACGAGTTCGATGTGCGCCCCGTAGTCTGCCGGTGCGGCAACAAAGTGAAGGTGAAGATCCTCCACGACCAGTGGTTCCTGAAGTACAGCGACCCTGCATGGAAACAGCAGGTTGCCGATCACTTGAAGGATATGACACTCGTGCCCCCCGAAGTCCGGGTCGAGTTCGACCGTACCGTCGGCTGGCTCAAGGACTGGGCCTGTACCCGGCGTGTCGGCCTCGGCACCCGGTTCCCGTGGGACAAAGCGCAGCTGATCGAGCCGCTCTCGGACTCGACCGTGTACATGGCTTACTATACCATCGCCCACAAGATCCGGGACATGGACCCGAAGCTCTTGACCCCCGAAGTCTTCGACTACATCTTCCTCGGGAAGAAGTCCCCGGACCTGCCCGAGAAGAAGAAACTGGATTCCATGCGGGAGGAGTTCCTGTACTGGTACCCGTACGACTTCCGGTTCTCGGCAAAGGACCTCATCTCCAACCACCTCACCTTCCAGATCTTCCACCATGTCACGGTCTTTGAGAACAACAAGGACCTGCTCCCGAAAGGCATGGTCGTCTTCGGCATGGGCCTCCTGAACGGCGCCAAGATGTCCTCCTCGAAGGGCAACGTTTTCCTCCTGGAAGATGCCGTGCAGGAGTTCGGGGCCGACACCGTCCGGATGTTCCTGATGGGGAGCGCCGAGCCGTGGCAGGACTTTGACTGGAGGAACGAGCTCGTCCTCTCGACCAGGAAACAGATCGAGCGGTTCCACACCACCGTGGCGGAGATCAAGGACGCGGGTGGCGAGCCGCACGACATCGACCGCTGGCTGGCGAGCCGGCTCCAGTCCCACATTGAGCGGACAACGACGGCGCTCGACAACTTCCAGACCCGGCAGGCCCTGCAGGAGGCATACTTCGGGATCGAAACCGATCTCAAGTGGTACCGCCGGCGGCTCTGAAAGGACTGCGACGGGAGCAGGGAACTTCACACGTTGTGCTCGGTCTGGGTCCGGCTCCTTGCCCCGTTCATCCCGTTCACCACAGAACATCTCTGGAAAGAACTCGTCGGGGAGGGGCTCGTCTCCTTTGCCCCGTGGCCGGTTGCCGACCGGAAGCTCGTCAACGAGAAAGCGGAACTGGCAGAGGAGCTCCTCGCCCGCACGGTCGAGGACGTTGAATCGATTAAAAAACTGATCCAGATCACGCCAAAGTCGATCACGATTGCCCTCGCACCGGCATGGAAGCACCAGGTCTTCCGCACGATTGCAGCCGCGGGCGACAAGAACGCCGTAGTAAAAGAGATCATGAAGGACGAGTCCATGAGGAAACGTGGCAAGGAAACGACCGATGCCGCCCGGCAGATGACCACCCTCATCCACCGCCTCCCGCCCTCCGTGGTCGGGCCCCTTGTCCGGGAGCCGATCAGCGAGCAGGCCGTCTTCGAGTCGGCAACGTCGTTCCTCGAGCAGGAGTTCGGGGTGCCGGTCCACATTGTTGAGGCGGAAGGAAGCGGGCATGTCAAGGCCCTGACCGCTCTGCCGTTCAAGCCGGCGATCATTATTGAATAATTTCTCCTTTTTACAGCAGGCAAACCCGGCACTGTTCGCGGATTACGATTTGCCGGCAGTGCAGGGACCAGAGATTTTTTTCTTTTTAGTTTTTCCGGCATCGTTATCCTGCCGGGGTAATACCGGAAAGCAGCTCATTTTCCGCACTGCTTGGTTCCATCATAAATTTCCATTGGATTAAATTCGTTATATTTAAGGATTGACAGATAATAGTTAGCAAAATCATCTTTCAGGATGTTTGTTCAATGCACCGTGCCAAACCATACCGGGGGAGGATCAGATGAAATGACCCGCCCGTTCAGCTCTTGTATGCTTACCTGCATCGCCATTGTTCTCCTTCCCGCATGCATCGGACTGGTATCTGCTGCTTCAGTCCCCCTGATAACCGGTCTCTCTCCCTCCGGCGGTCCCATCACTGGAGGCACTGCTGTTACCATCACGGGATCCGGGTTTTCCGGGGCAACAAACGTCCAGTTCGGGGGGAAATCCGGAGCCGCCCTGAACATTGTCAATGACAGCCAGCTTACAATTATCACGCCACCGAATCCTGCCGGGACCGTTCCCGTCTCAATCATCAGCGCCGCCGGGGTCGGAAGTTCCCGGGAACCATCCACCATGTATATGTATGAAGAAGTCTCCCGCCCGAGAATATCGGGCATCTCGCCCTCCTCCGGTCCTGTCGCCGGATCTACCGTTGTCGACATCACGGGATCCGGGTTTACCGGCACAGAGTACGTTTTGTTCGGGGGAAAATATGCGATGGACCTGAACGTTGTCGATGACAGTCATCTTACGGTCATGATCCCGGCATTTTTTCCCGGATCAGTCCCGATCTCGGTTAAAAATGCCGCCGGGATCGGAATCTCTCAGGAACCATCCACCATGTACCTGTATGAATTCCCGCTCCCGGAACCGACCGGTATCTCGCCCTCATCAGGTTCCACTGCCGGAGGTACTGCTGTTACTGTCACCGGATCCGGGTTTTCCGGCGCAACGGACGTTCAGTTCGGGGGGAAATCCGGGACGGGCCTGACCGTTATCGATGACAGCCAGCTTACTATCATCTCGCCATCCTATTCTGCCGGGACAGTCCCCCTGTCTGTCATAAATCCCGAACCATGCCGGAGGCTCCCTGGGATCAGCCGCCATGTTCCACTATGAAGTTCCTGTCCCGAAACTGACCGGTGTCTCGCCCTCATCAGGCTCCACTGCCGGAGGTAGTGTTGTTACCATTACGGGATCCGGGTTTAACGGCACAAAGGACGTTGTGTTCGGGGAAAAATCCGGTACAGCGCTGAACGTTACCGATGACAACCACATCACTATTATCACCCCGGCACATTCTCCCGGATCAGTCCCGATCTCCATTACCAATGCCGCCGGGGTTGGAGGCTCTTTGGGACCATCTACCTTGTTCCAGTATGTGTTCTCTCCGACCACAACAACTATGGCAACGAAAACTGCCACACCTGCCCCGGGTCATTCCCGTGGAGTGAATATGGCAGTATCATCCCCTGCGACATCCCCCGTGCTGACTGCTCCAATTGCCATTGCCGCATCAGGGACAAGAAACACACCGGGATTTGAAACCGCTGCCGCAGCATGTGCGGTGGGCGTACTGCTCTTCTTCCGGAAAACAAATCACTGATTTTTTTATACCTGCTGCCATCCCCCGGCACTGCCGGATGCGGAAAAAGCCGGGTGCGTGAAAATCACCCTCAAACTGGTATGAAAAATTAAAATGGCATGGATTGTACAGCTGATTATGAATTACAGGATCCTTCTTCTGGTATGCCTGCTCTGCATAGCCGCAGTACCGCTCATGACCGCATCGGGCGATTATATGGGGGGCGGTATTCAGCTCGGCGGCTCGGGCACCAAGGTCACCATTGTTACCACCGAGGCCACGACAGAGCCCGCAACAGCCGCGCTCCCGCTTGCAACCCTGCAGACAGTCGGGGCACTCACGGTTACAACGTCACCCGCAGGAGCAACGATTTACATTGACGGTGCCCAGCGGGGCATCAGCCCGGCCACCATTCCCCGCTTGTTCCCCGGCAGCCATACGCTGCTCCTGAAACTGGACGGGTACCAGGACCTTTCCGCCCCGGTCACCATCACCGCGGGCCAGACGGAGACCGTTACCTTTGCCTTGTCGCCGCTTACAGCTGCCGGGACAGCGATTCCTGCCGGGTCAAAGAAAAAGGCACCGGGATTCGAAGCACTCCTTGGTATCGCTGCACTGGGTGCGGTGGTTCTCGTAACAAAGACCCGCCGGTAATTTTTTTTACGGGCAGGGCAGAGGCCCATTGCCTGCCCACCCCCCGTACGCGGTTTTCCATCCACAAACCCCTTATATCCGCTAAGGTAACCGGTTGCAGATACGGGCATGAGAACAGCGTTATGGTTCCGGCTGCTGGTGACGAGCGGCATACTCGCCGGTTGCCTTGTCGGGGTGGCGGTGGCGGCAACCCTCGGGACTGACTGGAAGGAACAGGCACCCGAAGAGGGGCCGTATCTCGGTGTCACGATAACCCCTGATGCTTCGCTTGTCTATGCCAGGGGCAATGAAATGTACGTCCGCTCGTGGGACCGGGAGATACACTGGATCAGAAGGCCGGGCATGGTGGCATCCCTGAGTTATGATGGAAAGCGCATGGTCACGGGAGTCGGGAACAAAGTCGCCGTCCTCGACAATAAGGGTGTTGAGAACTGGTCGCGGAGCATGGACGGGTATGTGAAGGCAGTCGCGTTTTCTCCCAACGGATCGGTTATCATCTCGGCTGATGACAAGGGGAACTATATCTCGTGGAACAAGGATGGCGAATTCATTGCCCGTCTGAAGAACACGACGGCAAATACGATTGCATATGCCCCCGGCGGCGACCTCGTGGTTGTCGCAACCGACAATGGACTGCGGTTCTACAACCGCAAGCTGGACCTGATCTGGTACGATAACCGGACCGAGAGCCGGGACGAGTTCATTGCCATATCCGGTGATGGATCCACGGTCATCACGGCCGGCTCGAACCAGGTCGCGTCCTACACCCGCGACGGTACGCTCAACTGGCGTTACGAAATAACAAAAGACCCGATCATCGATATGCACTGCTCGCTCGACTGCTCTGCCATCATTGTTGGCGGCCAGGACAAGGAGGTCGTTGCCATTGACCCCTCCGGCACCGTGCGCTGGAGGTACAAGACCGGACAGTGGGTCAATGCGGTGGGCGTTTCCCGGTACGCATCGGTGATCGCGGCCGGCGGTATCGACCGCACGGTCTACGTGCTCGATAAAAGTGGCACCCTTATCGCCACGAAGAAGACCGATGCCATCATCCAGCCACGCTCCATTGC
>JBAVWM010000272.1:0-7068 GCA_049697815.1 Methanoregula sp.
AGGGAAACGTTGTTTTGTGGAAATCCTTCATGATATCTCCGATATCAAAATGGCGCAGGATGCACTCCAGCTGGCAAACAAGAAACTCAACCTCCTTGCCGAGATCACCCGCCACGATATCCAGAACAAGCTTACCGCCATGGGGGGGTATCTCGAACTCCTCCTGGAGCGCCCGTCAGAACCCCAGTACTCCCTGTATGTCAGCAGGGTGAAGGACACCATCGCCATTATCGGTGAAACTATTGAATTTACAAGGCTGTATCAGAACCTCGGCATCGTGGCACCGGCATGGCAGAACGTCCATCAGGTATTCTTTGATGCCTGCACGTACGTTGATATGAAAAAAATCCGGGTCCAGTCAGATACGGAAGGGTATGAAATTTATGCAGATCGCCTCCTTGAACGGGTATTTTACAACCTTGTCGAGAACGCAATTCTGCACGGAAACAGCGTATCCACGGTCAGGATATCAGCCCGTGAATCCGGGACCGGTCTCATCATCTCCCTTGAGGATGACGGGATTGGCATTCCCGTAGCCGATAAAGCGCGGATTTTTACCAAAGGGTTCGGAAAAAATACCGGCCTCGGCCTTTTCCTGGCCCGGGAAATCCTTTCCATTACCAATATTACCATCCGGGAAACCGGCGAGTACCGGCACGGGGCACGGTTTGAGATGCATGTACCGCGGGAAATGTACCGCTTTGCCAAAAACGTACCTCGTGATCGCAGCCATATACCGGCTGAGACAATAAAAAAGGTCCAGGACCCCGATTAAATGCCGGTCAGAAAAAGGGTATGCAGGCCGGTACGGACAAGCGGCCTGAGGAGCCGGAGTATCGCGGGGTTCACCAGCAGTTTTTTTATCAGGGCACCGGGACGGTCCATATCCCCGTATTCTTCAATAGTGTGCAGGATCGGAGGTGTGTTGAGCGCCTGGATCAGTGCATCGGTATCTTCCGCCGACATCTTCTGGCGCATCCCGAACAGGCGATAGCCGAGCTCCAGTTCGCGCCCGAAATCCTCCCGCCACCGGCGTTCGTATCCGGCCAGGACCGCATCGTCGTATCTTCCCTGCTCGCAGGCAGTGCCGGCAACTGCTGCAGCATGCCGGGCAGAGCGGATACCGGTATAGATGCCCCCGCCGGATGTCGGCTTGGGAAAGCCCGCTGCATCGCCGACAAAGAGCGTCCGGTCTTTATATGTCCGTTCCATCACGCCAAGCGGAAGCGTGCCGGTAACAAGATGGGTGGTATTTGTTCCGAATTTTTTAGTAAATGCCAAAAACCGTTCCATCACCTGCGACCGGCCGCATATGCCCACCCGGATACGCCCCGGACCTGTCGGGATCGACCAGCCGAAAAACTCCGGTGATGCATCAGGATAGATCCGGACATACCGCGGATCGCACACTCCCGGCATATCCGCCTGGATACCGGCAAGGTACGTCCTGGCCCGCTGCATGCCCAGGAGGCGGGCGATGGTACTCCGGGGGCCATCGGCAGCGATCAGGATATCATATCCAATCTCCTCGTGCCCGTTCACCCCCCGGCTGAACACGGATTTTCCACGGACATCATACACCGCGGTCCTTAACCGGAATTCGGCCCCCGCGTTTGCTGCAGCTTCCGCCATCTCCCGGTCGAGAGTCCCCCGATCCACCACGAGTGCCTTTGTTGTCTTTGCATCAATGAGCAGTTCGCTGCCTGCACCGGATATCACGCAGGCACCGGTTACTTTATTGAGAACCGATCTCTCCGAGGGGACCCTGCATTCATCAAACGCTGCAGTGGAGAGGAGCCCTGCGCATTGCACGGGATATCCTATGGTCCCGTGCTCCTCCAGACAGAGCGTGGAAAGCCCCAGCTGTGCGCACTCCCGTGCAGCAGCACTGCCCGCAGGGCCTGCCCCGACAATGATGACCTCGTAGTTCATAGGAGTGTCCGGACAGGTTCCGGTGCGGGGATATACGGGAATGTTGTATCCCCCATCTGCCGGTGTTCTGCCATGAAAATCGTTGTCAGCATACAGGTTCAGGCCGTCTTGGCGGGTTCGTCAGTTGTGTAGAATCCCAGAATGATAGAGAAGATGCCGAAAACCAGAGCAAATGTCCCGACAACGGAAAGGAAAAGGTACTCCTCGAAATCGGGGAAGTAATAGATCAACCCCCCGAGCGCGAGAATGGCGGTGATGATCATGCCGGGGATCAGGATATATTTCGTTCTCGGGTGTGCGAGTGCAAGGGTGATATCGGTAAAGCCGTTGATAATGGCAATGGCAGCAATCACCAGGATAAGCATGAGTGCCACGAATCCCGCAACCATAAACGAGATCACGCCTACCACGAGGAGCACGGCGGAAAGACCAAACCAGAGCATCGACTCATCCCCGCGTGCGGTGATGGCAAGGAATAGGAACAATGCCATGGCAAGTCCAATCAGTATCCAGAAGAGGCCATAAAAACCAAGGGTCACCTGAGCCGGAAATAACAAGGCTAAACATCCGAAGATAACGCCCATGATACCTCTCAGGAGGCATGATGTTTTGGAATCCAGCATAGTTTCACCCGGGCAGAAAAGCCCACGGTTCTATCGTGATCTCTATTTGATCTCCCAACGATAAAATGTATACTATTAAATGACCGGTCCTTTGGAGCCCCGTCAACTATGGCTGTGTACTTTTTAAAAAAACGGGTCGTCATTCAAAGCAAAGTTCTCTTAATTCTGTCCCGCATCGCAATCGATCTCCGGAAAATTTTTTTCAATCACCCCCTCACCCCCTGCTGTGAATTTTTCAATCGCGATCCGATCGATCGGTCGGATGGTCCACGCCGGAGAATGAAAAAAATTGTAGGTTGTACACCCCTATTGTAGGTTAATTAACCTACAATCGCCTCACGAACTAACACCCTTTGATCGCGATTGAAAAATTTTAACCGGATCCTGATGAAAAAAATCAGCCGGAATTCGTCCTGATCTTTTCAGGCATTGAACCAACAAGAGTATTGGTTGCCGGATCAGAAAAGAACGGAAATGCAATTTCCCCGCTTTTTGTAACCCTGTATATTTTCTTCCAGTTCACATCCGTGGATGTTTCCTTCTCGACGAGCTGCGCATCGACGAGAGCCCGCATGAAATCCGGGAATGTCTCATGCATCAGCCCGGCCGCAGGTTTTCGTATCCGCCTGTTTCTCAAAGGTGGCAGAGGTGTATCATCCGGTTTTACCTTCTTCGTACGGGACGGGACATGCATTTTTCCCGTGCCTCACCACACTCAACGACTTATCCCGGATGTCCCGTCACCTCAGGGATCTGCGGTGATAATGAAAATAAAGCCGCAGTTTTACTGCGGCTCCGGTGCCTCAGCGTATGCGAAAGACCGGTCCCCGCTACTCCCGGCCAAACCCGAAGAAGACGATATGGGCATATTTCTGCAGGAAATGGAGCACAAAAAAGAAGATGACTGCATACACGACCATGCTGACGATCATGGCGGCCGCTCCCGCGAGGCCGCTCAGCATGACAATGGCATGCGAAAGCATATTCGCAATAAAAAAGGCAAGGAGGATGCCAAGGAAGAGGGCGATCAGCTTTTTTGCGGGGCCGGTATCCATACCAGTACTGGGCGGCGGGTGTATTAAACCCGGTACCGGGGGTTCCTGGCCAGCGGCGACACAAACCGTTAATGCATAACCCGCCAAGTACAGGCTATGACTGATGAATCCCCCGCAGAAGCAGGTGATTCTCCTTCCGTTGATCCTGATAATTCCCCGGACTTGCCCGAGGAAAAAATGGGCCTTGGGTTTTACGCCGCACTTGCGCTTATCGGCCTCCTTGTCCTGATGGTGGTAGTCCTGAACTACCCGGCTCAACGGGAAAATGCCGGTCTGATGATGACCCGGACCAACTGGACTCTCCGGTCCCTTGCAGACAACACCGGCATTCTCATCCCGGCCCGGAGCGGGACCAATGTAACGGCAATGTTCGACCGCGAAGGCCGGATGAGCGGTAATGCCGGTTGCAACGGGTATACCGCACGCTACCAGACCCTTGAATATAGTATCAATATCACCGGCATGTCATCAACAAAGATGGTCTGCCAGGGTCCCGGTGTCATGGAGCAGGAATCGGCACTCCTTGATGGTATATCCAGAACCGTCTCGTTCCGGATCGGCGAATCCTCCCTGAAGTTCTATGACGCTAACGGAAAAACCGTGCTGGTCTTTGTACCGGCGTGACTGCCGTAATCCCCTACCCCCTTTGTTACCGGAGACCCTCTCATGAATACCGTGAACCCTGATATCCCTGCCACCGGACCCCTGCTGGAATTTAACAACGTGACCGTCTTTTACGGCACAAAAAAAGTCCTCGATTCCCTTTCGATCACGATCCGCGAAGGCGAGAACATCGCAATCCTTGGCCCCAACGGCGCCGGCAAATCCTCGTTTATCAGGGCCATTCTCCGGGAGTCCTATCCCGTTGCAGGTGACAAAAACACTATTTTCAGGATGCACGGGAAGGATGTATGGGACGTGTCCGAGCTCCGTTCCACCATCGGTGTCGTATCAAACGATCTGCAGTTTACCTTCACCCGCGCAATCACCGGAAAAGAAGTCATCCTCTCGGGATTCTTCTCAAGCGTCGGGCTCTTCAACCGGACGATAACACCGGCAATGGACCGGAAGGCCGATGAGATCCTTGCCTTCCTGGAAATCGAGTACCTGAAGGATCGCCCGATGACGGCTCTGTCCTCGGGAGAATCACGGCGGCTTCTCATCGGCAGGGCCCTTGTGCACAACCCGGAGACCCTCATCCTTGACGAACCGACCAACAGCCTCGACCTCCACGCACTCCATACCTTCCGGGAGACCCTGAGGAAGATCGCCCGAGCCGGTACCGGCATCATCCTCGTGACCCATAACCTCCACGACATCATCCCGGAGATCACCCGCGTTGTTCTGATGAAGGACGGCAGGTTCTGCGGCGATGGTCCCAAGGCGGGGATGCTGACCGATGCAAAGATCGGGAACCTGTTCCTCATCCCGCTCCATGTCATGAAAGAGGGCGATTATTACTATGCCACCGGGTACTGAACCGGTGTAATCCTCCGGTACAGTCATCCATCGCAGGGGACGGTTGCGATCAGTTCTTGTTTTAGCGGGAACAATTCTTTTCAGGAACGATTATGGGCGACCTCAAGGCACCGGGGGCAGAACAGGGCAGGCATGCACTGCTGACGGATCCCCCGTTTTACCTTCCGGAATTCGAGAAATCGCACCGGTACATCATTGACGAATACGAAATAGCCCCCCGGGAAATTGCAATCTTCATGCCCTGTGCGGTGCGGAAACCCTACAGCGCCAGCCCCAGCCACCAGCTGATCCGGTCGGTTATCTCACAGGTGCTGACGCCGGGACAATACCATATTGTTATTTTCGGCACCTGCGGGATTGTCCCGGCCGAGCTCGAAGAGATGTACCCCTTTGCCCACTATCACTATATGCTGGGGAAATGCAAAGACAAAAAAGTCCTTGACGATTTTCTCCGCATCGAGACCGCACGGGTGGCGAGTTATCTCACCAAGACCCGAGATCTCTACCGGTACCGCATTGCGTATTGTATCGGTCTCTTCCGGCAGGCGCTTATCCGGGGATCCGAAGAGTCCGGTGTACCCTTTGATATGATCCTGCCGAGCCGGGACATGATCGACAAGGTCATCGAGGAGGGTGACTGTGTTTTTGAGGAAGGAAGCCTCTCCATGGATGAGTATCTCGGGGAGTTCTGCGACCGGCTCATCCTGTTCCGGAATACCCTTGACAAATCCGGCAGGGATTGATTCCCAAAAAAACGATCTGCCTAAATCGCCGTGCATCCAATACTGTTCATGGATCTGGAAACCAGGAAGAAATGGGGTCTTATCATCAAGGCCATTGCCATCATGTTCCTCCTTCTTATACCGAGGATCATCATCGACATACTTGGCTTTGACACGGTTCCGATTAGCCCGGTCGTAGGCGCGTTCATCACCGGCGCCATCTTCACCATCGCGATCATCTTCACCGGCACCTTCACGGATTTCAAGGAAAGCGAGAAAGCCGGAGGCGACCTTGCCGCCTCTTTAAAGGCCTTGTATAACGACAGCCGGATTCTCCCTCTTACCGATGAAGCTCCGGCACGACTCTTCAGGACGCACGTTCGTGATCTTCACCGGACGATAAACCGGTGCTTCAGGGAAAACTCCTGGAACCTTCCGGACATCGACCGCGAGATGGACAAGGTCAACAACGATATCCGGACGCTCGCCTACGCCAATGTCGCTCCGCCGCTGATCGTAAAACTGCGAAACGAGCTGGGCGCTATCGACAGGATGACCAACCGGATCGAGGTCGTCATCCGGACAGATTTTATCCCCGCGGCCTACGCACTCGCCGAGATTACGACCATGAGTGTCATCCTCCTGATGCTGTTTGTGAACATAGATCCGCTTCCTGCAGCAACGGTCATCTTTGCTGTCACCTGCACCATGCTTGTTGGTCTGGTGTTACTGATACGGGACATGGACAACCCGTTCGAGATCGGCAACCACACCTATGCGGACGTTGACCTCGAGACCCTCAACCACCTCGAGACCTATTTTGACGCGCAGGATGCTGCTGATGCTGCACGGGGAAGCAGCTGAGAAACCTTGATAAAATTTTTTTGCGTACGTTTTCAGCTCGGATTTTTGGGATACCGGGGTTTGGACAGCACCTATTCCTGGTATCGGTATCTTTTCAGTTGCTGCGGGTCTTGGGTACCTGTGTGAGATGCTGGCGCACGGGGACTATTCTCCAAACAGTCCCGGGCCCGTCGTATACATCACTCTTTTTTACCTGTCTTCCTTGCCGTGCTGCTCTCTCTCCAGCAGAGAAAAGAGAGGGACCGGACGGCTGATGGGATGGGGATACCCCTTCTATCTCGCAATCTTTTTACTGTATTGCAGGGTAAGGCGTTCAGCGAGCGCGACCTTCCCCGGGCGCAACAAGTCCTTCCCGAATCAGGTTACCGGAAATCGTTGTTATCACAATCGGGG
>JBAVWM010000273.1:0-2235 GCA_049697815.1 Methanoregula sp.
GCTTTATGGTGGTGCAGGTAAGCGCGGGGTCAACATTCAAGAGAAAAGACGATCATTTCTTCTCATGCAGGACCGGCCCATTACGTTTTCAAAAAATCTCTTTGTCCCGCTCACCACGGTCTGCCGGAACCGGTGCGGGTACTGCTGTTTCCGGACGCCGGTCCAGCCGGGCTGCCTGATGGCACCGGCGGAGGTTGAACAGACCCTGAAGAAGGGGGCCGCACAGGGATGCACGGAAGCCCTCTTCACGTTTGGCGAGCGCCCGGAGGAGGAGCCGGGATTTTCTGCCCTGATCCGGGCAGCCGGGTACCCGGCCATCCTCGATTACTGCGAAGCAATGTGCCTAAAAAGCATCGAGTACGGGGTGCTCCCCCATACGAATGCCGGCATCCTTTCCTTCGACGAGATGGAGCGTCTCCGCAGGGTCAATGCAAGCATGGGGCTGATGCTCGAGACCACGGCACGGGTACCGGCGCACGCGGCCTCGAAAGGAAAGGAACCGGAAATCCGGCTTGCCATGATTGAGGAGGCGGGAAAACTGAAGATCCCGTTCACCACCGGGCTGCTGCTCGGCATCGGGGAAACCATGGCAGACCGGGAGGACTCCCTTCTTGCAATCCGCGCTCTCCACCGGCGCTACCGGCACATCCAGGAGATTATCATCCAGAACTTCTGCCCCAAGCCCGGTACTCCGATGGCCGCCCATCCGGTCCCGGGGACTGACGAGATCTGCGCGACGATCCAGATGGCCCGCGACATCCTTCCGGACGATATCGCCATCCAGATCCCGCCAAATCTCATTGATGCTTCCTCCCTGATCGGATGCGGTGTCGATGATCTCGGCGGGGTCTCGCCGCTCACCATCGATTACGTCAACCCGGAGCACCCGTGGCCGGCGGTCGAGGACCTTAAGGAACTGGTCGGCGCACGCGGTCTCCGGGAGCGGCTCTGCATCTACCCGCAGTATATTGAGAAAGGATGGTACGATCCCGGTCTGGAACCCCTAATAAAGCAGCTCGCACAAACAGTGTATGGAAGGAGCGGCGGACCATGAAACAGGGAAAACTTCTCTTGGCAGGCAAGGCCAAGTCGGTGTACCGTACCGACACCAAAGACACGCTTATCGTCGAATTCCGGGATGACATCACGGCATTTGACGGCGGAAAGAAGGACACGCTGAGGAACAAGGGGAGTTACAATGCCGGGGTCTCCGCGTTTTTTTTCGAGTGCCTTGAAAAACAGGGGGTGAAGACCCATTACCTGCAGATGCTGGACAAAAACCACATGGCAGTCCGGACGCTTTCGATGATCCCGCTCGAAGTGATTGTCCGGAATATTGCAGCCGGTTCCATTGTCAGGAACTATCCGTTCAGGGAAGGGACAAAACTCAACCCCCCGGTAATCGTTATCGATTTCAAGGACGACTCGCGCCACGACCCGATGCTCAACGACGACCTGATCATTGCCCTGAAACTCGCGAGCCCTGCCGAGCTTAAAAAGATCAAGAAGATCTCCCTTGCGATCAACCGGGTCCTGTCAGCCCTGCTCGCAAAACAGGGGATCCTGCTCGTGGACTTCAAGATTGAGTTCGGCAGGCAGGGAAAAACGATCCGTGTCGGCGACGAGATCAGCATGGACTCGATGCGCCTTTGGGACAAAAAGACAAAAGAGTCGCTCGACAAGGACGTGTACCGGTTCAACAAGGGTGACGTGATGGCTACCTACAACCGCGTTGCCCGCCGGATCATGACCGGGGCCGCACCTCCTGCAGCAACGAAGAAAAAACCGGTTGCTGCACAAAGGAAGGGGGCCGGATCCCCCGGCCGGCTTCGCAAAACCAAAGACAAAAAAGCGATAACCTCAAAAATATTACAACGGACAAGGATGCGATCGAAAAGACTAACGTCCCCGCTGCATACTCTCAGCTGACAAAACAGCCCGGACCAAATACCATGACTGACACTGCACAGGAAGAAGCGGAAATGCTCGAGTGGGCAAACAACTACGCCCGGGAGCACGGCTGGGTCCTCAATACGGATGAAAAACAACTCGGTACCGTCATCAGGGGCCTGGTGCGCAACAAGAACAAGTTCGGACGGCGCTACTGCCCCTGCCGGCTCAGGAGCGGGGACGAGGAGAAGGACCAGGCGATCGAGTGCCCCTGCGTGTACCACAAGGACGAGATAGAAACCCAGGGGTCATGCCACTGCCGCCTCTATTTCAGGGACACCTGAT
>JBAVWM010000274.1:0-3328 GCA_049697815.1 Methanoregula sp.
CTTTTGCACTCGGCGCTGCTGTTGTCTTTTACCGGTGGGAGAAACGCCAGGCCAGCCCGCTCATCGACTTTTCCGTCTTTATGGATAACCGGACATTCGTATTCTCCAACATCGCCGCAATGATCAATTATGGTGCGACCTACGGTGTCGGCGTCCTCCTCTCCCTGTATCTCCAGTACATCCAGGGCTTCTCCGCTGCGTCAGCCGGCCTCATTCTTGTGGCCCAGCCGGTTGTCCAGACTATCTTCTCGCCGGTTGCCGGCCGGCTCTCCGACCGCATCGAACCCCGGGTCGTTGCAACGGCGGGTATGGCCCTGACTGCTCTGGGGCTCTCCTTCTTCATCTTCCTCACCCCGACCACGCCGCTGTACGTGATCGTCCTGAGCCTGATGGTGCTTGGGCTCGGATACGGTTTCTTCTCGTCACCGAATACCAACGCCATCATGAGCTCGGCACATCAAAAGCACCTTGGCATCGCCTCCGGCATGGTTGCGACCATGCGGTCGCTCGGCCAGCTCCTGTCGATGGCAATCGCAATGTTCTGCTTTGCCATCTTTATCGGCCCGGCCACGCTCACACCCCTTGCGTACCCGGCACTCATGACCAGCGTGAAGGTGGCGTTTGCCGTATATACGGTTCTTTGTATACTCGGCGTGGGGGCATCGTACGTCCGGGGGACGATTCACAACGGGTAAAATCCACATTGTCCGGTTCCATACGGGTACCCGGGGACCGGTAAAAAAATTGCTGGTATGAAAAAGTGTCATAAATATTTTCATTCTCATCGATGAACAAGGGGGGTTCATAGCGCGCTCTGGAGAAAACCACATGAACCAATAGAGTTCACTCCCAAACCATGGAAATGGTAAAAATAATGTAATCTTGTGAGGCCTCCCCGCCTCAGGGCCCCTTTGGGGCACGGCGGGTCAGTGCGATGTTTTCACCTATGCGTATGGTCACTGATCCGCCGCGGGGGCGCCCCGCCGGGGGCGGCGGCGTTCATCGCACATAATTGAGAGGGTATGGACAATCCCTTGATCACGTCTGTTTAATTCAATTTTCATGGAAAATCATTTGAGAAAACCCTGAAGCTCTTGGGGGCATGCAAGCATGCCCCCGCCGCCGGGGCACCCCGCGGTGTGATGATGACATAGTACCCGTAAGAATCCCATGATTTCCCCCTCATCCAAACCGATTCTTCACAATGTGCCCCGTCCCCCTAGGGGGACTGATGGCGCAAAAGGGGGGATTCGTGTCCTGAAAAAAAGGTTTTCTCCGAGCAATAAAAATAAAAAAAACCGGAAAACTCACTGGGCCGGATATCCCCGGCCCCGTTTCCTCAGCGCCTCCGTGTAATGGTGGCGGAGCTCGGCCGTTTCCTCAGGAGTGAAATCCTTCTTCTTGTTCGCGTGCAGGTGCTTTTGCATCTGCTTCACGATATGTTCGGCTTCGTGGAAATCCTCAACATCCAGGTATGCCGGGCCACGGGCAACCTCCTGGGCGTGACCGCACTGAGGGCAGAGCTTCCACTTCTGGAAACGGTCCACGTACGTGAACGTACTGCACGAGGGGCACCGGATGATAAGGTACATGACAATGAGGTGATCGGCGTTATCGTTATAAATAAATATCGTCGTTTCGCAGAAAATACCGCTCATCCTGCAGTGTCTGAATTCTCAAGGAAAAGACCCGTCGGCCCGGCAGGCCGGAGACGGGTACGAAGCGAAACCCCTATATCAACCGGTTGTCTTTATAGAGATGCTATGGAAGATATTCAGGTCATGGGCGTGCGGGGTCTCCCTCTCATCCACGCGGGTGACGATATCGCGGCACTGGTCTGCGGGAACGTGAAGTTTAAAGACGGCGATATCCTCTCCATCGCCTCGACCATCTGGTCAAAGGCCAACGGCAATACAAAAAAACTCGCTGATATCACTGCATCCGGGCGGGCGGTCAGGCTGGGAAAACTGAACGGCGAGGACCCCCGTTTTGTACAGGCCGTGCTCGATGCCTCCGCGGACATCATCATGGAACACCCGTTCATCCTCTCCGAGATGGCGTTCGGCCATATCGGGGTCCGGGCCGGTGTTGATCAGTCCAATATCGAGGACGGCATGGTTATCTTCCTGCCACCGGACCCGATGAAGGCAGCTCAGGAACTCCGGGATGATATAAAAAGGATCTCAAAGAAGGACGTCGGCGTCATCATCACGGATACCTGCGGCCGGTCGTTCCGGCGCGGCCAGACCGGGAACGCGATAGGATGGTCCGGGTTTACGGCGATCCGGGATTTCCGGGGCGACACCGACCTGTTCGGGCACGTCCTGAAGATCACCGAGGAGGCAGTCGTGGACGAGATCGCCGGGTTTGCAAACTTTGTCATGGGGGAGAGCAATAACGGCGTCCCTGCCGTTGTCTTTCGCAACTGCGGCCGCTGGACCGGCCATGACAACCTCTACTTCAGGAACGACGAGGACATCACAAAGCGCGTGCTGAAAAAAGAATGGTCCTAACGTGCAAAGGCCAGATCCAGTGCCAATATGACGATGCCGATCACAGCGGTGACGACCATGACGGTAACGGGGCTGACATGAATAGCCCTGCGGTCCTCGCTCTCGTAATAATTAACGAGCCCCGCTGATGAGAGTAACCTTCCACCTTGCTTCTTTGCCATGCAACTATATTTGGTTTCCCGTTATATAAAGGAGATAGCGCCCTATGAAAAAGTCCCTGCAGCAGGTCTCCGGTTACGCTCTCCTTGGTGACGAGCTTGCACTTTCCCCGGTTGATATCTTCATTGACAACGGGGTCATCACGACTGTCGAAGAGAACCCCCGGGCGCCGGAAGTCTGGATCTGTCCGGCCCTCTACAATTCCCACACCCACCTTGGCGATACGATCGCAATGGACTGCGGGACAACCGGCAACCTGGAAACGCTCGTCACCCCGCCTGACGGGCTGAAACACCGGCTGCTGCGGGCCGCGTCCCGACAGGACCTTGTCGGCGGCATGCGGGCGGGCATGGAGGAGATGATCGGTTCCGGGACCTTTGGGTGTGCAGACTTCCGGGAAGGGGGTGTTGAGGGCGTCCTTGCCCTCAAAGAAGCTGCTGCCGGGTTGCCCTTCTTCCCGTTCGTGTTCGGCCGGGAAGGCGGCGAGACTATCTCCGGCGGCCTTGGGATCAGCAGCGTGCGTGACGTGCCGGAGAGCGGGCGGCTGGTTATGGACGCGAAACGTGCGGGCAAAAAGATCGCATTCCATGCCGGTGAACGGGATAGCGGGGATATCGATGCCGCACTTGCATATGAGCCGGACCTCCTCATCCACA
>JBAVWM010000275.1:0-3146 GCA_049697815.1 Methanoregula sp.
GCGTAATACCGTTATCTCGTTGCTCCCGCTGGTCTGCGAGACGCCGGTCGATGACCGGCGGGACGACCGGGGCAATATCGAAAAAGTGCGGGAACTGGCGGAGCCGTGAGGCCACCGGCCGGTGTCCCGGTCCGATCCATGGTACGGATACCCGGAAATCCCGCCGGCATTATCATCTTCCGGGCGCAATAGATCCGGTAGTGTTGGCAACTTTCGACGGCACTACGGTGCGCATGGGAAAAGAAGGTAAAACCCTCTACGAGCAGAGCGGGTACGGCAGGCCGGACAGCGACGGCCTCCGGCTCTCCCCGCAGGAAGCGCTCTATCTGCTTCACCGCCAGAAGATCAGCGTGCCGGACTACACATTCGACACCCTCTTTTCTGAGTTTTGTGACCAGCCGAACTTCATGCGCAGTTTCCTTGTGTACCGCGACCTCCGCGAGCGCGGGTACGTGGTCCAGACCGGGCCGCACGACTTCCGTGTCTTCAGGCGCGGGGAGAAGCCGGGGAAGGGCGAATCCCTGTACCTCGTCCGCGTCCTCTCCGAGCGCGACCCCATCCGGTTCGGGAAGCTCATCGAGGAGGTGGTCGCCTCGAGGAATATGCGCAAGCAGTACGTCCTTGCGGTTGTAGATGATGAGGATGAGCTGACGTATTACGAGATCAAGCTCCCGAAACTCGCCGATGCCTCCGCCACGCTCCCTGCACTTTCTTGCCATGATGCGGTGCTGGTCGGGAAGTCCGCGATGGTCGGGGCGCGTGAAGGAGCCGATCTTGAACTGGCAGGGTACGGCAAACGGCTCGATCCCACACGCCTCATCCTCGCTCCCGTGGAACTGCTCTACCTGATGGGGAAGGGGACGATCACTCTCGTGCGGGGTACAGAGACCGTGAACCCGGCGGAATTCCTCGCTATGGCGGGCGAGACCGACCGGGAATTAGCAATAAAAAATGCTGTTTATACCGAACTCCGCTCCCATGACTATATACCCCGCACCGGTTACAAGTTCGGCCACCATTTCCGGGTCTACTGTGGGAAGTCCATCCACTCCGACCTGCTCGTCCATGCCGTGGAGAAGGAGGCCGTGCTGCCGATGAGCGTCATCTCCCGATCCGTGCGGATGGCGCACAGCGTCAAAAAGAAGATGTTCTTTGGCGCCGTACACTCTTCCGGAATCCAGTTCGTCGAATTCGCACGGATAAAACTGTGAGATAATCATGCAGGAACCGCAGATCAACCCCTGGTCAAGCACCCCGTCCCTTGATATCGAGAAAACGTTTGCCGATTTCGGTATCGACCCGATTGCACCGGTCTTATCAGAACTCCCCGAGATCCCGTACTTCATGCGCCGGGGAATCGTGGTCGGGCACCGGGACTATCGTCCCATTGCACAGGCAATCAGGAATAAAACACCTTTCCATATTCTCACCGGGTTCATGCCGAGCGGCCACCCGCACCTCGGCCACTTGATGGTGATGAAGGAGGTGGTCTGGCACGTGCGGCAGGGCGGCAACGGCTACATCACCATCGCCGACCGCGAAGCCCATGCAGTCCGCGGCCTGTCGTGGGAGAAGTGCAACGAGTACGGGAAGGAGTACCTCTCCTGCCTCTGTGCGCTCGGCTTTGAGGGAACTACCTTTTTCCAGAGCAAAAATGACCGGCTCAAGGACCTCGCCTTCGAAGCAGCGACCAAGGTCAACTTCTCCGAACTTACCGCTATCTACGGATTCGGCCCCGACACCGCCCTCGCTCACGCGGATGCCGTGATTACGCAGGTCGCCGATATCCTCTTCCCCCAGATCGACCGCGAGCCGGCGCCAACGGTGGTGCCGGTCGGGGTTGACCAGGACCCGCACATCCGCCTGACACGGGGTATCGCACACAAGATGCGGATGTTCACGGTGGAGGACCGTAACGGCAAAATCAGTGTCCGGTCGAAGAATGCTCCCGAGGCAGCAATGGACGCGATCAGGAATGCCTTCCCGCACGCGAAGAAGTACGATGGGCATGTCGATATCAAAGGGGCGCAATGTGCCGACGTTTCTGGAAAAGTGCGGGAGATCGAGCGGGCTTGCGGGGGCTATGCGTTCTACACCCCTTCGTCTACGTACCACATCTTCATGCCGGGGCTGACCGGCGGGAAGATGTCGTCGAGCATTCCCGAGAGCATCATCTCTTTCTACGAGCCCGAGGCCGTGATACGAAAAAAGGTGATGGGCGGTATCACCGGCGGGAGGATGACCTTAGAGGAGCAGAAGCGCCTTGGCGGCGAGCCGGTCAAGTGCTCGATCTACCTCCTCAATCTCTTCCACATGGTGACAGATGATGCAGAGCTTGCGGAGATACAGAGAAAGTGCACGGCCGGCGAGGTGACCTGCGGGCAGTGCAAGAAGGAGACCGCCGAACGGGTGGTGGCATTCTTAAAGGACTTCCGGGAGAAGATGGACGCATGTGCGGACAGGATCGGGGTGTAAGATGGCGGAACTGACACAGAATGAGAAGCGGTTGCTTGCAACGTTAGAGAAGGAGAGGAAGGCGGATGCCCCGCACCTTGCCGGGCTGCTGGAGGCCACTCCGGAGGCGCTCGTCCAGTGGGCTTGCCTGCTCGGGGACAAGGGGCTTGTAACGATTGATCGGATCGTAGTAAAGGAGTTCTCCTGCACGGAGGAGGGGAAGACCTATGCAAAGAACGGCCTCCCCGAGACGCAGCTCCTCCGCTTCATCCTGCCGGGGGCAACGCTCGCCGATCTTCAAAAGCATGAGGCATTCAAAATCGGGTTTGGTCAGCTGCGGAAGAAGGGGCTTGTCAAAGTTGAAGGGACCTCGGTTGCAAAGACGCCGAACGCCTCAACAGATGCAGATGAAGCCGCCCTCAGAAACCCGTCAGAAAATGACCCTAGGACAAAAGACCTGATCAAGCGCGGGATCCTTCAGGAATCTGAGACAGTCCGGTACACCATCGCTATCACTCCCGAAGGTCTTGCCCTTGCAAAAAAAGGCCTCGACCTCCGCGAAGAAACCGGTACCCTGAGCCGCGAGCAGATCCTCTCCGGTGCCTGGAAAACGGCAAACCTCCGCAGGTATGACGTGACCAATCTCCCGAAGAAGGCGTATCCCGGGAAGATCCATCCTTACCAGCGGATCA
>JBAVWM010000276.1:0-1601 GCA_049697815.1 Methanoregula sp.
GTATATCGGGATGGTGCTCCGGTCTACCGGAAAAGTGAAACGGGGGCTCGGGACCATCCGGCAGGACGTCAATATCTCGATTGCAGAAGGTTCCCGCGTCGAGATCAAGGGAGTACAGGAACTCGACCTTATAGCAGAGGTTGTCCGGCGCGAGGTCCAGCGTCAGCAGAGCCTGCTTGCAATCCGTAATGAACTCAAATTACGGGGGGCTTGTGTTGATGCACCTGCTGGTGTCGATGTGAGCGGGCTCTTCAAAGAGACCAGGTCTGCAGTCCTCAAGAAAGCTAAGAAGATCCATGCCATTGTCCTCAAGGGCTTTGCCGGCCATGTCGGGCGTGAGATCCAGCCGGAGCGGAGGCTTGGCAGCGAGATGTCGGACTATGCCAAGAAGTGCGGGGTCGGGGGCATCTTCCATACTGACGAACTCCCGGCCTATGGGGTCACCGCAGAAGAGGTCTCCCGCCTCCGCACCCACCTGAGTGCCGGGGAACAGGACTGCATCATCCTTGTTGCCGGTGCGAACGAGAAACAGGCCGCCTGTGCAATCAACCAGGTAATTACACGGGCCAGACTCGCACTATCGGATAAACCGGTGCCCGAAGAGACGCGGAAGATGCTCGAGAGCGGGAGCACTGCCTACATGCGTCCGCTGCCGGGGGCTGCCCGGATGTACCCGGAGACCGATGTGCTGCCGATCCTCATTGACAGTGCCCGGTGGGATGCTGTCGTCATACCTGAACTGCTCACCGCAAAGGCAGACCGGTTTGTTGCTGCGTTTGGAATTGAGAGAAACTATGCGCTCCAGCTGGCGGCATCAGAGAAACTCCCGCTCTTTGAGCGGGCAGTTAAGGAAGGTATCAAGCCCAAACTCGCAGCGTTTACCATCCTCTCGACTACAACAGAACTCAGGCGGGAGGGTGTCAATATTCAGAAGATCCCGGACCAGGCATATCTCGACACGTGGCATGCTGTCGATTCCGGCAAAGCAGCGCGGGAAGCAATCCCCGAGATCTTCCGGAGCATTGCAGAAGGCAGCAGTTTTTCCGATGCACTCAACAAACTTGCGCCTGCGGTCTCCCGCGACGAGCTCGAAACGATAGTCAGGAAGATTATTGCTGATCGCAGGGATTTTATCGCGCAGAAGGGAAAAGCAGCACTCGGCCCCCTTATGGGTGTGGTGATGGCAGAAGTGCGCGGATCGGTGGACGGTAAGGTTGTCAGCGAGATCTTAAAAAAAGAGATTGAACATGCAACCACCCCGAAATAGCCCTTTTTTTTCTTTGTTCACACCTGATCCGAACCGGATCCGGCGCGAACCTTTATGAGCGGGGCAACAGAATTAGATAAGGAGTTTAATTATGGGTAAGACAGGTACAACCCTCTGGGCACAGGTAAAAGGTGTCAAGGGGAAGATCAGGCTCGTCCCTAAGAAAGAAGGCGAGGCCAAGACACCAGGACCGAACCAGCGGTTCAAGGCAGGTGCAAACGTCAAGCAGATCGACCAGATGACAGAAGCCATGGGCGGTCGCGGCGGACGTGGTGGCCGCGGCGGACGTGGTGGCAGGCGTGGCGGCGACCGTTCCGGTGGCTCCGGTATGAAC
>JBAVWM010000277.1:0-13875 GCA_049697815.1 Methanoregula sp.
CCGATCCGCTCTGGAACGGTATTGATGGCAGGGAGCCATACGACCTTGTGATCTTCGCCGGTCTGCCATACTACATGGAGTGGACAATTCTCTCGGGGCTCAAGCACTTTGCATCGAACCTCAAGACGATCACCCTCGACAATACGTATCAGCCGAATGCGAGCTGGTCGTTCCCGAACATCTCGGTCAAGGACTGGCTTGAGAACCTACGCGATATTATCACGAACCTGGAGGGGTAAAACAATGTTTGACGACGTCCCGGTCGATGTGGGCCTCGCCTATGCAGGGGAAAGGATCCGGAAGAATGACATGTACGTTGAGCTCGGGGGTCCGGACATCAAAGAGAAGTTCGAGCTGGTAAAGGTCAGGAGCGTCGATTCGGTGCAGGACGGAAAGATAGCGGTACAGGGACCCGACCTTTCTGCCATGGAACCGGGAAAGAAATATCCCCTCGGGATCCTGATCGAAATTGCCGGCCCGCAGCTTGAAGCAGATTTCGAAGGGGTTATCGAACGCCGGATCCACGAGTACGCGAACTATATCGAGGGATTCATGCACCTGAACCAGCGCTACGATATCTGGGTGAGAGTGTCCAGAAAGGCGTACGACAAGGGGTTTACTTCGCTCGTCATTGTAGGAAAGGTCCTTCTCCGGCTCCTGAAAAACGAGCTCCCGATTATCGAGCGTATCCAGATAACCTTCTATACGGACCCGGATCTGATTTCTCCCTTGTTCGCGGAAGCCCGGAGAATGTACGACGAGCGGGATGCCCGCGCCCGGGGTCTCACCGACGAGGACGTTGACGTCTTCTACGGGTGTGCCCTCTGCCAGTCGTTCGCACCCAGCCATATCTGCATCGTCACCCCGCAACGGTACGCGAACTGCGGCGCGATCAGCTGGTTCGACGGACGGGCGGCAGCCCGGATCGATCCAAAAGGTGCAATCTATCCCATCGAGAAAGGAGAGTGCCTCGATCCGGTGAAAGGGGAGTATACGGGAGTCAACGAAAGTGCGAAGAAGCGATCGCTCGGTGAAGTCTCCCGGGTATATCTGTACAGTGCATTTGACTGCCCGCATACCTCCTGCGGATGCTTCGAGGGCATTGCATTCTATATTCCCGAGGTGGAAGGGTTCGGGGTCGTGATGCGGGGATACCGGGATGTCACGGTCAACGGCCTTCCGTTCTCTACCATGGCGGACTCGACCGCAGGAGGACGGCAGGTCGACGGGTTCCACGGGGTCTCGCTCGAGTACATGCGATCCCCCAAATTCCTTGCCGCAGACGGGGGGTACGCCCGGATTGTCTGGATGCCCGCCGGGCTGAAAGAGCAGCTCCGAAAATACATCCCGGAGGATATCGCATCCCGTATAGCAACCGAAAAAGATGTAACAACGGTTGATGAACTGCAATCCTTCCTTGCAGAGCACAACCACCCGGTCGTCTCCCGATGGGTTCGACCGGCGGAGGCAGGAGAGGAGGGCACCGCAGTCTATACCGCTGCGGAACTCCCCTTTGTCTCGGGCGGGGTCCGGATCATCCTGAAGAACGCCCGGATCTATGCGGACAAAGTGACGATCATCCCGGTGAAACCGGGTAAAAAAAGTAAGGACGTGTGAGATGCCGGAAGAAAATCACCCGAAAGGGAATAAGCATATCCTCCGCGAATCACTCCCCCGCCTTCTCGGGCTTCTCGACGGGGTTGAAAAGATCGAGCTTGAACAGGTAGCTCTCGAGATAGGCGATCTTGAGTTCTTTATCCCGACCGGGACCGGTCCTGCCGGCAGTATTTCCGGCCCGTATCCCCCGGCTGTAACCGTACCGGTAAAACCCACGGCCCTCATCCCGGCTGCATTTACACCCTACCGGGAAGAATTTTCCGGCCGGATACGGGAAGTGATGCTGGGTGCGACCCGGGCCAAAGGTGGCAGCCGGAGCAGGGTCCTGACGATCGGCGGTGCCGATGCCCCGCCGTTCGCGTTCCCGGAAAATCCTCCTCTTCACCCGCCCGTCCTTGCAGTCGATGTCTTCTATATTGACATATCTCTCCCACGGGCCATAAAGGCCAGTCTCAAAGAAGTTATGGCAGACCCCGCAGAATGGGCCAGGCTGAATGTCAACAAGTTCGGGGCGGACATGGTGACAGTTCACCTGATGTCGACCGATCCTCTCATCAAGGATGCATCGCCCCGGGAAGCTGCCCGGACCGTTGAGGAAGTGCTCCAGGCAGTCGATGTCCCGATCATCATAGGGGGATGCGGGGACCCGCACAAAGACTCCCGGGTCTTCTGCGAGATCGCTGAGATGGCCCATGGCGAACGCCTTCTCCTGAACTCGGTCACCCTGGATATGGCCGAAGCAAAGACCCTTGAACCGGTGGCAAAAGCAGCACGGAAGCACAATCATGCCGTCCTTGCGTTTACCGGCCTTGAGCTGAACAAGGCAAAGGAACTGAACCGCCGGCTCTACGAGTACCTTCCTCCTGAGAGCATCGTGATGGACCTGACCACCGTTGCGCTCGGGTACGGGCTCGAGTATTCATTCACGATTCACGAACGGGCCCGGTACGCGGCACTGAGGGGGGATACTGAGCTCCAGCACCCGACCATATCCGCATCCACGAACGCGTGGGCGGCGCGCGAGGCATGGATGAAGATGGACGCACGGTTCGGTGCACGGGATATCCGCGGCCCGCTGTGGGAGACGCTCAACGCACTTACGCTCCTTCTCGCAGGAGTCGACATCCTGATGATGATGCATCCCGCTGCAATCCGTACCGTCCGGGAGACGGTATCCAGTCTCATGAAGCACGAACCCGTAAACGCCGATCGGATTGCCGACTGGGCGGGAGCCCGCATCTGAGGTGATGATGGTGGCAGACGGAATTCCACGAAAAACCATACGGGAGATCAGCCCGATCGACGTTTATCGCCTTCTTCCCCGTACCAACTGCAGGGAGTGCCGGGAATCCAACTGCATGGCGTTTGCCACCCGGGTTGTGAACGGGGAACTCACAATAGAGGACTGCCCGCCTCTCTTAAAAGAGGAATACCATACCGCGTACGGGGACCTCAACGAACTCCTCGCCCCACCCGTCCGTGCAGTTACGGTCGGAGCCGGTCCCCGGGCGATCCGTATCGGCGGAAAACACGTCCTCTTCCGGCATGATTTCACCTACCACAACCCGGTTCCGATAGCGCTCGATGTGAGCGATGATCTGCCGGCCAAGGATCTCGCAGACAGGATCAGGACAATTGCGGAGTTCTCGTATAATTATATCGGACGGACGCTCACGCTGGACGCGATCGCGGTCCGTTCGATCCGGAACGATCCTGCGGCATTCGCGGCAACCATCAAGGCCATCGCAGCCCGCACGGATCTCCCTCTCATCCTCTGCACGAATAATCCTGCGGTAATGGCGGAAGGTCTCCGTGACATTGCGGAGAGACGGCCGCTCATCTGTGCGGCCACGAAGGAGAACTGGAGCGCGATGGCAGACCTTGCCCTCCGGTACAATTGTCCGCTGGTTGTCTCGGCGCCCGGTGATATCTCTCTCCTGTGTTCCCTCATAAAGACGCTCACCGCGTACGGGGTCCAGGACCTGGTCCTTGATCCCGGGACCTTTGTCGATCCGGGCATTTCGGAGACCGTGCACATGTTCACCGCTATCCGCTGGGCAGTCTTCCGGGAGCATGATGATCTTCTCGGCTATCCTTTACTCGGGATTCCGCTCACCGCCTGGCTCTCTTCAGAGATATCGCGGAATACGATAGCCTGGAAAGAAGCCTGTGCCGCATCCATGCTGATCACCCGGTACGCGGATCTCCTTATCATGCACAGCACGGAAGGGTGGGTCCTCCTCCCCCAACTCATCTGGCGGTTCAATATCTATACCGATCCGCGGAAGCCGGTCTCCGTTGATCCCGGGGTCCGGGAATTCGGCACGCCGGACCGGAACTCCCCGGTTCTCGTCACCACAAACTATGCCCTCACCTATTTCACGGTCGAGTCCGATATCAAGGCAGCCCATATCACCTGTTATCTTGTTGTAATCGATACCGGTGGGATCAGTGTAGAGAGTGCGGTTGCGGGCCGGTACCTTACTCCCGAGCTGATCGCAAATGCCCTCCGCGAGTACCATGTCGACAAGCTGGTCAGCCACCGCTCCGTAATCATCCCCGGACTTGCGTCCCGGCTGAGCGGCGATACCGAAGAAGCCAGCGGGTGGCAGGTTATTGTCGGGCCAAAAGACTCCTCTGGGATTGCCCAGATAATCCTTGATACATGGCCTCCGAGAGGAACCTGAACGCTCATCCGGCGCTCTCTTGTACGGTCCAGCAACAGATCCCGGGAAACGAAATCGGGTGGAGTAAGAATGAAACCTGTGCACTCCCTTGCAAAAATCCACTTCATGCCTCTCGACCGGATGGTTTCGGTCCCGATCGGGGGCTCCCTGCTCGATGCCCTGCGGCAGGCAGAAATTCCCGTCGAGATCATCTGCGGGGGCAAGGGACTTTGCAGGAAATGCCGCGTCATACTTTCTCAAGGAAGCTGCCGTACAGTTATCCAGCCGGGTGGTTCCCAGCCAACTCCTGAAGAGGAAGAACAAGGGATACGCTTTGCCTGCCAGGTCGTGGTGACCGGAGACTGCGAGTTCCAGATCCCGCCGGAGAGCCGGCGGGAATCCCCGCAGATCCTCCTCGCCACGTTTTCCCGGGCAGCGGAGGTGTGTCCAACCGTAGCACGGTACCTGGTTGAACGGATCTCTCCCGATGGCCTCCCGTTTGCCGGAGGGTCGATCCGGCTCCTGGGATACAGCGGCGTGCGTCCGCAGATGAGCGAGGCGATCTATGATGCGATCCTGCGAACCGATACCAGACTGGTCGCAACCGTCTCCTTCCACGGCCCAAAGCCGGAGATCATCTCCCTTGCCGGGGAAGGGGAAATCCGCCCGCTGTCCGGTGTGGCGATCGATCTCGGTACAACCACGGTTGCCGGTTGCCTTGCTAACCTCGAAACCGGTGAGGTCCTGACGACCGGTTCCGCTCTCAACCGGCAGATCCCCTATGGTGAGGAACTGGTCACCCGCATCGGGTACGCCCGTTCCCCGGAACAGCGCAACATACTCCAGCGGGCTGCAGTCGGCAGCATCAATGCAGTAATCCGGGAGATGGTGTCTTCATCCGGCATATCATCATCGGACATTGCATATGTGACGATTGCCGGAAACACGGTGATGATCCACCTGCTCTGCAACAGGGATCCACGGTACCTTGAGTTGGCCGATGCTGCGGTTTCCCGCAAACCTGCGACCGGAGCGGTTGACGAAATAGGACTCGAAGCCGGCGAGAACGCCCGGTATTACTGCCTGCCAAATGTCAGCCGGTATCTTGGAGGGGACGTTGTCGGCGGGGTTCTCGCAGCGGGTATGCACCGTTCTTTGGAACTCTCGCTCCTCATTGATCTCGGCACCAATGGCGAGATTGTTCTCGGCTGCCGTGACTGGCTTTCTTCGGTCTCCTGTGCATCCGGCCCTGCATTCGAGGGATCCGGGATACGGTCCGGTATGCGTGCCATGCGGGGTGCGATCGATCACGTGTGGATTGACCCGGAAACAAAGGACGCCGGATGCACGGTCATCGGGAATGTTCTGCCCCGGGGGATCTGCGGATCGGGCATCATCGATGCCGCTGCGGAGATGGTGACCTCAGGAGTCCTTGATTTTGCCGGAAAGCTCGTGGACCGGTGCAGAAACGTCCGGGCCGGTGCCGAAGGACGGGAATATGTCCTCGTCCCTGCCGGGAAGACCGGGATCCAACGGGATATCGTTATCTCCCAGCGGGATATCGATTACCTCCTGGACTCGAAAGCCGCAGCCTGCGGTGCCATAGCCGTACTGCTGAAGAAGTACCGGCTGACGGTTTCGGACATCCGACACGTATACCTTGCCGGGGCATTCGGAGCATTCGCCTCGGTGGAGAATGCGGTACGGTTCGGCATAATCCCCGGGTTCCCGAACGCTGAATTCCATCCTATCGGGAACGGTTCTGTTGCGGGAGCATATCTCGCACTGGTCAACCGCAGGTTGCAGGACGAAGCGCAGGAGATCGCACAAAAAATGGTATACATCGATCTTCTCGTAGATATCGATTTTATAGAGGAGTATTCTGCGGCCCTGTATATCCCCGGAAGACCTGAGCTCTTTCCGCCTCCAGGAAAGGCGGAGTAGGGATCCGGTCAGCTCACCCTGCCGGAAAAACCGGCTGCATGTCCGGCACCTCTTCCATACTATTTCTGAAGCAGCCGCGGTTACCTCCGGGATGGATACATTCCGGGATTCTTGAGCAAAAGACCACAGGTGGTACCGGCTGTGGGAAAAACCCCCTTTTAAAAAATGAAACCATATGGTTTTTAAAATTCTTAAAAAAGATACCATTACATTGCGTACACGAGGGATTCTTTTTGTCTGACAGGAACCTGAAAATTATCGTACTTGTTGCTATCGTTCTGGCAATCGCAGCTGTTGCTGTCCTGCTGACACAGCCCAAAGATCAAAGAAAGACCGTCATCGTCTATACGTCCGTAGACCAGTTCTTTTCCGAACCGATCTTCCGGGCATTCGAGAACGACACCGGCATCCGTGTCATGCCGGTTTATGATGTGGAAGCCACAAAAACCACCGGCCTTGTCAACCGCCTCATTGCTGAAAAAGCCCGGCCGCAGGCGGATGTGTTCTGGAGCGGCGAGTTCAGCCAGACAATTGTCTTAAAAAACAAGAGCATACTTGCGCAATACCCGTCGCCATCAGCCAATGATATCCCGGCCCGGTTCAAGGATTCAGAAGGGTACTGGACCGGTTTTGGCGGGAGGGCGCGGATCTTTATTGTCAACACGGACCTGCTCACCCCCTCTCAGTACCCGCATTCCGTGTATGATATGCTGGATGACAAATACCCGGGAAAGACTGTTGGTATCCCCTACCCGATGTTTGGCACTTCAGCAACCCATGCCGCTGCATTGTATAGTTACCTCGGAAAGGAGAAAGCTCATGCATTTTATTCCTCCCTCAGCAACCGGAGCGTGCGGGTTGTTGACGGGAACTCCGTGGTACGGGACCTGGTAGCAGACGGTCAGCTCGGGTTCGGGCTGACGGATACTGATGATGCCTGCGGAGCCATAGAAAGCGGGAAGACTGTGACTATCGTTATCCCGGACCAGGGAGAAGGAGAGATGGGGACGCTTGTAATACCCAACACCGTTGCCCTGATCGCGGGTTCACCCCACCCGGGAGAAGCAAAGGTCTTCATGGACTACCTGCTGGACCGGAAGCGAGAATCCGACATGGTTGCCTCCGGCTGGATCCAGATCCCCGTCCGGGATATACCCCCATCCCCGTGCATAAACAGCACCGGAATAAAGACAATCCCGGTTACGTACCAGGACACCTATAATGCCCTCCAGCCCGCACAGGCAGACCTTATTAAGATATTCATCCGTTGAAAGATTGCTGAACCATCATGGCCGTTCCATTATTTTTCCGCAGGTTCCGGACCGGGCTTACGCCTGAGACAATCGCCGTTACGCTGGCGACCGGCCTGTTTCTCCTCCTGCTGCTCTGTCCCGTCATAGCTCTCTCTTTTGATCTTCTCCAGGCCATCCTGACAGGATCTGCCGATGTTGCCGCCCCCCTGTTTCTCTCACAACGGAGAATAGGACTTCTTGCAGCAAGTATCGGGCTTGCAGCAGCAGTTGCCGGAGCCGGCATAGTCATTGGCGTCCTGTTCGTCTCGGCCCTTATCAGGATGCAGAAGAAACTGCTCTATGGCATTCTCCTGCTGCTGCTTGCCCTTGCCGGGATCCCCCCGTATATCCATGCGCTGACCTGGTCTGAAATGATGCAGCTTGCCGGTACGGCAGTCCCCGGTCTCCCGGCAACGGGATGGCTGATCAGTTTCTGGGTCGAACTGATGGCGCTTCTCCCGCTCTCCGTATTCCTGTCGTGGATTGCGTTTGCATCCGTGGATAGCCGGCTGGTCGATGCAGGCCGGCTCGTCCTGTCCGATCTGTCAGTCCTCCTGCAGATCATCCTCCCGCTTGCTGCCCCGGCACTGGGAGCAGCGTTCGGTTTTGTCTTCCTCATCTGCTGCACGGACTACTCGGTGCCATCACTGTTCGGCGCTGACGTGTATGCGCTGGATATCTTTGCACAGTTCAGTGCTTCCAACAGTGCTGCACAGGCATTCCTTTATGCCCTGCCGCTCCTGCTGGTCGCCCTTCTTGTCATGGTCATGTGCAGGTCGGGCATCCGCACCCTGGCCCAGACTCCCAACTGGTTCTCGGCACGGTTCGGCAACCCTCCGGCATTCCCGGGCTGGTTCCTCGTGCTGCAGGCAGGTGCAGTGATCCTCCTCATTGTCCAGATCCTTGTCCTCTTCTCCGGACTTATCCTCGCAGCCGGAAGCCCCCATGCTTTTCTTTCCTCGGTCATCATGGGGAAGGATGAACTGCTCTACAGCCTGCTGACTGCAGTCCTGGTCATCATCATCTCCCTGCCGCTTGCGCTTGCCGCAGCGCAGGAGCTGAAAAAACCGGGTATCCTCGGGGCTGCAGTATGGATTATTGTCCTTGTCCCGCTTGCCGTCCCGGCCCCCCTGATCGGTATTGGCATGATCACCATCGGAAACCTTCCGGTCATCTCCACAGTGTACCCGGTACTTATCATGCCGGCCCTCGTAGCTGTTGTAAAATTTGCCCCCATTGCTGCGATCGTCCTCTTCATCCAGATGCGTTTTATCGATCCGGTTCTGCTCGATGCTGCAGCGGTCTTTGCCAGAACCAGGACTGATGCATGGACCCGCATCCACCTCCCCCTCTATGCCCCCGGGCTGATGGTGTCGGCCGGCATCCTTGCCGCTCTCACGCTTGCGGAACTTGGCGCTACGCTGATCGTTGCGCCACCGGGACATGCGACGATCACCATGCGCATCTACAACTACCTCCATTACGGGGCGTCATCCGATGTGGCAGGTTTATGCCTGATGGTCACCGTACTGACACTGGTTGTATGGAGCTGCACTATCCTTACGCTCCGGTTAGTCAGCCGGAGCTTCCGCACAGAAATTGAGGGACAGGGGCCGTGATGCTTTGATCGAACTTAAAAATATCAGCAAGACCTTCGGCTCCCACCGGGCAGTAGCCCGGGTATCACTGTGTATCCCGGACCATGCGCAGGTTGCACTGCTCGGGCCCTCCGGCAGCGGGAAGACCACGCTCCTCCGGCTGATCGCAGGCCTTGAGATACCGGACACCGGCACTATATCCCTGGATGGCAGGATTGTCAGCAGCCCCGGCTGCATGGTGCCACCATCACAGCGTTCGATCGGGTTCGTGTTCCAGAGTGCGGCACTCTGGCCGCATATGACTGTTGCGGACAATATCCGGTTTGCTCTTTTGGATTTGCCACCCCCCGGGCAGCAGCAACGGACACGGGCCCTCATGGAGCGAATGGGGATCCTCCCGCTTGCCGACCGGTACCCGGACCAGATCTCCGGCGGGGAGGCACGCAGGGTCGCACTTGCCCGGGCTCTTGCCCCGCGACCCGCCACCCTGCTCTTCGATGAGCCGCTCACCAACCTTGACCGCGCGCTCCGGGATGACCTGCTTATGCTTATCATCGAATCGGTGCAGGAGGCTAAATCCCGGATGCTCTATGTAACCCACGATGAATATGAAGCAGAGAGAATTGACGGTACCATCCTCCGGTTCGACAAAGGTACTATCTGCAGTGAAGGGATCTGATGCCGGAAAACAACGTCAGGAGATATCTTGGTGCCGCAGGTCAGCTCATCGGAGGAATCCTGATTATTGTCGTTATTGTCATCGTACTCCAGAACCTCCTCGGGTTCGTGCAGGTCCAGTCTGCCCCGGCGGGGTGGCAGATTATTCGTCCACCGCAGGAAGTATCAACGCTCATCATTGAGAACGATACCGTCTGGACCGGTGGCAAAGACGGGGTTATTGTCCTAGACCGTTCAACGGGTACCAGGATCAGCACGCCGGAAACTGCTCCTTCATTTGGCTATGTGCGGCAGATCATACGGGACAGTCAAGGGTGGATCTGGGTCGGCCATGACGGTGGGCTTGCACGGTTCCGGAACGGATCATGGCAGGTGATTGCACCCGCCCAAAACGTGCCCTTCACAAAAGTTCTCAGTATCGCGGAACGCCGTGATGGCACGATAGTCGTCGGAACGGACACGGATGTCCTGTCATACAGAGACGGCAGCTGGACGAGCCTTCTTGTGAATGACACCCCTTCTATTGCATCTGCCGACGTCCTGTTCGAAGACAGCGGCGGCGACCTCTGGGTCGGCTGCGGGGCACCTACCCGTGGCGGGCTCTACCGGCTGAACGGGACCACGTGGTCATCGTTTACTCTCAGTGACGGCCTGCCGCACCTGTCCGTACGGGGCATGACCCAGGCACGCGATGGTACAATCTGGGTGGCGACCGGTTTCTCCCGCCATGGTGGTGCGGCCCTGTACTCTGGCGGGAAATGGACCAACCTCACCGTACAGGACGGGCTGGCCGGGGAATCCACGCGGTCTGTTTTCGAGGATGATACCGGCAGGATGTGGATAGGTTCAGAGTATGACGGGATTTCTGTCGGGATTCCCGGTTCATGGAGAGTACTGACTGACAGGGACGGGCTGGCCGGCTACGAAGTCAAGGTCATGACACAGGACCCGGATGGCACCTACTGGCTTGGGACAAACAACGGGCTGAACCGGATAGAGAAAGCAACTGCAATCCCGGGAGGGAACCGGCAGGATACCGTATAATGATAGCTGAATATCAGGATATGGTATCCGGGTATTATACCCAATGGTACACCGCAAAAATATTTATCAGACGGAAATGAAATGAAGACGTGAGCCGGAATTATCAGAACAGATAAAATCTCATATTTTCTGGGGTTGTACGATGGATTTTAAAGAAGCGGAACAGCAAAAACAGCAGTTATCTGTCCAGCTCGCAGGGGGGCAGATTTCACCTGCAGCCTACCTCGCAGCAATCAACGCCATCCGGGTAACGGACAGTTCCGGGAGATGGTGGCAGCCGAATCCGCAGGGATCAGGCTGGCTTTATTGGGACGGGAAGACCTGGATACCTGGCACACCTGCGGCAACCGGAGCAAAGGCTCCAGCCCGGGAACTCATGAGTATGGATGAGTTCAGGAAGATCTCAAAGGAAGTACCTCTTGCAAAAAGACCGCAAAAATGGTGGGATCTCCTCTCCATTTTCGGCGGCGTGATTGCCGCTGCACTCTGGTTCCTCTATGGCGGGCTCCGGGAAGGATTTGATATTTTCTCTGCGATACTGATGATCATCATGCCCGTGGTACTGGTTATATTCCGGGCGAATATCGATGAGATCCTGCTCCCGATCCAACCGACACGGAAACGGTTTCACCGGCTCCTCCTGATAGGGATTGGAATTGTCTCCCCCTTCCTGACCGCATGGATCCTGTACAACATCTTCCATATCAGCCAGTACCCTCTCATGCAGGCAAACATTATTGTCGGTACCCTTGTTTCTTATGCTATCGTCAGGGATCCTTTACCATTGGCTGGGAGCCCGAAAGCACAAAAACCTGTTGCCGCTGCCGGGGTCAGCATCATTTTCTGCATTCTTATCATTTCCGCTCTCGTTGTCCCGGTCATGGCAGATGATTGCACCCGCGACCCGCTCAATGCCCAGGACTGCCTGCGGACAGCAGGATTTGCCGAGATTATGGCAGGGCTCGTTGCCGCCATCCTTGCCGGTCTTATCAATGGCCCGACAATCCTCCAGACATTCCTGCAGAACGCTGCGACCAATGCCAGTCCCGCTGCACAATCACTTATAAACCAGACCGTGCTCACCGGGGATCTCCAGAACCTTATCACGAAGCTCGCAGCTGAAGGAAAGTATGTCTCGAATGCGACCTTAGGGCAAAAAGCCTGGTACAATTTTCCCGTCAAGGCTCAATTATCGGACTGGGTGACCGGCTCAGAACGCCTCCATTGCGAGGAAGCCGCCAAGTACGGGGAAGGGATGTTGAAAACGCTGCAGTCACAATTCGGGAAGGATGTAAAGATGGGACAGATCTTCATTGAGCGGAATCCGCTGATGAACCATACGGCAAACGTATTCCAGCTTCCAAGCGGCGAGAAATATATTGTGGATGTCTGGAGAAGCCTGATTGACGGGAAACCGGCAATATACAACCAGGCTGACTGGGTAAAGGTGTGGAACGCAGAGCTCGGGGGTTCCCCGACGGTAGATGTGACCATGTTCTGATGTGAGGAAAAGGGTAACCTATGTCTGCAGTAGTAATGAGTCCTGGACAAAAAGCAGTGGAAGAACGGTACGAGCAGGTAAAAAACATCCCGATCAACCCGGAGAAAAGTGCAGCTGAACAGTTCGGGGAAATGGATGCGTGGATGTTCACCATAGGCGAATACCGCTTGTTCTTAAATCCCATGACGAAACGCTGGTATTTCTTTGACCGTGCACACAATTACTGGAAAGATATCAATGCTCCGGCCGGAACGGTTATTTTCTCGCTCCGGGGAAGCGATCTGGATATCGTAAAAGCCAGTCCTGATCTTTCCTTGGCATCACCGGCAGCACCTGCCGGGGGAAAAGAGCGCCATTTCTGCCCCCAGTGTGGCGCTCCTCTGAAATCCGGCCTGAAGTTCTGCAGCAGCTGCGGTGCGAGAATCAGCTGATACCTTCTTTTTGTCAGCACCTGCGGAAAACAAAACGCATATAGTGATCTTGAGAGATTATTACTACTATCAGGATTGAAAAATCGTGCCAAATCCGTGAGGTGTGTATTCATGAATGCAAATCCCCAGACCTGCCCGAAATGCGGCAGCCCGGTCATGCCCGGGATGAAATTCTGCGAATCCTGCGGCGCTAAGATCGAGGCTTTACCAGCCTGCCCGCAATGCGGCGCAGCGCTTGCACCGGATGTAAAGTTCTGTGAAACGTGTGGTGCACCGGTGAAAACCACAACGGAAGGGGCCGCACCGGTTGCTGCCCCGGTTACACCGGTACCGGAAACAACACCGATCCAGGAATCCCCGCCCCCTGTGAAAGAGACACCGGCAGAAGTCGCCGCGGTTGCTGCCCCGGTTGCTGCTGCGGTTGCACCGGTATCTGAGTCAGCACCGGTCAAAGAGGTCAAGCCTCCCGCTGAATCACCGGTGAAGGAGGAAGGGAAGCCCGTGCCCGCCACCGAGGAAAAACCGGCACCGGCTCCTGTCAGGGTAAAAGAGCCCCCGAAAACCGAAAAAATCAAAGAAACGCCAAAGGAAGCCGGCCCGAAAAAACCCGTCTCCACGCAGACCATGATCATTGCCGGTGTTCTCGTCCTTGCCATACTGGGTGCGGCAGTGTATTTCGTTGGATTGCCCATGCTGTCAGGTTCCGGTACGCCCCCGCAGAACCCGCCGGCTTCTCCGGTCACAACGAATTCCGGCAGCTCTTCCGGTAGTTCTTCAGGAATCCCTCTGACAACACCCGTCACCAGCCAGGCCATGACCGGCTCCTTCACACCGGGTCCAACCCAGATACCCCCTTCGAACCTGGTGGTCGTCCTGGATGCTGAACGAGATCCGATTACCTCAATAGTAAGTGTAACATTCAAGGGTGGTGAAGGACAGTTCGGGGTCAGGGAGATCCAGGTCACCCTGACCCGTTCCGATGGTAGTTCTGAGACAAAGTCGTTCAAGCCAAATACCATCGGGAGCGGCGTAACTATCCAGGGTACAGCCAAAACGGATCGTGTTGAAGCGACCGCCTATTTCTATAATGGCGAACAGTATAAG